>JAFDFV010000344.1 GCA_019309665.1 Deltaproteobacteria bacterium
CCCAAAGGAATGGGAAGGAATACGGGATGTCCATAAATAAGTAAATAATTTATTCAGCGCGAAGGCAGCAGGGCAGGTGAACAGCTATGGAATTGCGTAATTCTGAGCGGGAACGTTTGGAATGGATGGATGATTCCATTTAGGATGAATAAATTATAAAGGATAAGGATAAAAAGTTAAAAGGGACAGGCGTTTGGGACATCTTTCATGAACCAGAATAGACATTAAGTTTTCCTGCATACCGCAACAATCGACGCGCCAAAGGGTAGATTTGTTTTATTTATTAAAATCGTTTCAATGCTAAACACTCTGTAAAACAAATGGTTAACAACACTATTTGGTGTTGAGTACCCGATAGACTCATCAGAGTTTTTTAACATATCAGTTAATCTGGCTAATATTACCTTCAAATAGCTCTTAGAAATCTCAGGATTTTTTCCGTGAATTCTTAACGGGTAAGTGTGCTGACGATTTGTGCATAGAACTATTCCTTTAACCTTAAATGGGTGTTTTCCTCTGCCGGTACTCTCTACCTGCAGACCATACTTTTTCACGATCTTACTAAGCTCATTGAGTTTAAGCATATTGGAGTACCAAGCCGCTTTGTGTTGAAATGGACTCATGGATCGCTTTTTTTTGTTGTGCCGACAGTGTTTTTTCTCTTTGACGTTCCGATTCTTCCCTGAGCTTGTAAAACATCTGCCAATATTTAGCAAGTGCAGGTTTGTAGAGGTTTTCTCCCTCCGACAGATCTTCCAGGTAAATAGAAATGGATTCCCGAATGTTTTCTATGCATTCTTTTATTGTTCCCCCGCACGACATAATTCCAAAATCCAGGCAACGAATGTAAGATGAACCGGATTCGTATGTAACAAGGAAGTCTAATCGAAACTTTCCTACATTGAGAATCTCAAGAAATCCTGTCAATGCTTCTTTAGGCTCAATTTGAATATCCATTATCAATGCCCCCTTTTCTTTCCATCATACACTTCCTCCCAGTTTCGTCCTGATTCGGTCTCCATAAGGCCCTTCATTCCCAATGGGTGATTGCGGAAAAAGTTTCATTTTTTATTCCTTAACTGATATAAATTAGCCACAGACCCACACAGACAAATAACTGGCCGACCCAACCAGCTATTAATTGTCACATCCTTGGGGAAAAGTGGTTGCATAATCTGAAATCAAAGAGATCATGCCGCATGAACACGCATAATCTTACCAACCTCCTTAACTTCAAGATCCCGTTTTTTGAGCCTGGTTCTAATCTCTTCAATCTTCTTCATAGCTTTCTTATCATAATATCGTTCGCCGCAACTTGAACAAACCAAAACATTCATTGTGACCAAAACAATATCTCTTTCTGTTCTTATTTGTTCATCAACGATCTTAGGTTCAATGTCTGAACCTTTACAAATGACACACTTCATTTTCTCCTCCTCATAAGATCTATCCAACGGTCAGGATGAGGCTGATAGGCTGTTATTATAATAGCTATATTATCATCATTCGAATAAGCACACACGACATGCAAAGGCCGATTTTCGGAGGTTCTTCCGTAAATCAGGCAACTTGGATAAGGCTCGTCCTCAGGGTAAATTTCGATCATTTTACCTCCGGACACAGACTCAAAGACCTCTTCATGCTTTATCTCGCCTAATTCTTCGACTTCCATTTCGTCCCTGGCATGCTTGGTATAATATAGTCGTTCTGCTCTGAAGCAATCTTGTATTTCTTTCAACATATACGTTCAACTGTTTGAGGTATTTTTTCGACAGGATAACAGGATGCTCATGATTTCATATAGTTGTTATAGTTGCATTCAGTCAATTTTACAATTCTAATCAGCTGCTACAAAAAGCGGTGCTTTTATTAATGTTTTCTGTTGTTATCTTGCTTATTCTGTTATCATACAAAGGTTCACTGTTCAAGGTTAGAGAACGATGAACCAGAATAGGCATTAAGTTTTCCTGTATACCGCAACAATCGACGCGCCAAAGGGGAGATTTGTTTTATTTACTTTAGTTCAGTAGTTCAAAAACTGCTCTGAAGTGACGACCATAGGTTCACAATAATACCTTGAGAAACTCAACACTTTTTGCGAGATAATCAGAATTCAATCTTTTTTATTTTCCATAAGTTTACGTTAAACCGTTGGAAAGTCAATTCATATCTTGATTTTTCTTTATTAAAAGGGTATTAAAAAAATTTTCCATACCAGAACGGAGGCTTTCCATGCACCACGAGAAATCAATTACTTGACCACTATTGTCGTGTCATGCGTGAAATATCGTATCAGGGACTCGTCATTCCCACGAAGCCTGTTTTCGACCTGATCGGGGAGTGGAAATCCATTCCCCGATCAGGTCGAGGACAAGCATTTCTGGCTACTTTGGCGCTTCTGGATTCCCGTTTTTGCGGGAATGACGGTCATCTTTGCGACATTAATAGATGACAGGACAATAGTCTCTTGGGTGTATAATGGCAATTGTTTTTGAGAAGCATATTTCATGCTTTTTATATCAGATTAATTCAAACGTGTTCTGAACTTTTTAATATTTTTTTGAAAAAGGGTTGGTCGAATATTTACTTTTCTGTAAAGGCTGCTGTTAATAATGACTAAATTTTTTAAGAAATGGTTAATAGTATGTTTTGTGAGCATGCTTTTGATTTACTGCTTTCATCGTTTTATCAGCCAACAAATCGATTTTGTTGCATGTTTAAAGGGAAGTCTTATAATTCAGGATTATGCGTACCATATTATTTTAGTAAAGGCGTTTTGGTTTGATGGCTTTGGTAACATTTATGACGTATATTTTCAACAGCAGGCTTTATCATCATATATTGGTTCCCATATTAATGCGGTCATGCCTCTTGGTATAACTCCCATTGCATTAGTTGTGTGGTTTCCATTTGCGTATGTGGCTCGCTTTAATATGGCGCTTTCGTATACACTCTGGGTTGCATTTTCTATAGGTATACTCTTTA
>JAFDFV010000345.1 GCA_019309665.1 Deltaproteobacteria bacterium
AGTCCACACACCACCTATTATTTTTACTAACTGGTGTATGGATTTCACATCTTTAAAAGGTGTAACTACTTAATATAACTAAGTCGATATGTCATATTATTTTGAATGACATTGCTTCCATACCTGCCTACAAATGAATGCCGCAGATTGAATATTCTTCCTGGAGCTATTCTGCATGGCAATTTCACGACACAACCTATTACGGCACCACATACAGAAGACAGAAATTATCATGGGAAATTATCTTTTAAAGGCCCATGCGCAGCTGAAAGTTTTATATCAATTCTCAAAGCAACAGAAAGCCCAAATGCGGAAGAGGGTTTTTCAGTTAGTTTCCCAACCGGACAAAAACACATACCCACCAACACTACTCCAAACAAATCTATCATTACTCTTTCAGTCAATCCATGGGATTTAAGTATTGTCCCCGACTCTTTTAATCCAAGTAAGATTAAAGTAATATTTTCTGATAAATCTGGACATGAGTTCAGGTATCTATCAATTACCGATTTAGGTTTTCACAACTATGCGGAGAAAATTTTTAATGGAGATAACTTTTCAACGCTTAACGATTTTATCCGTTCTCAAAAAGAGGTTTACGTTAGGCTTGGCCTTAGCCGTGAGTTTACATCGCCTGACGGCAGAACAGGATATTGGTTGCAAGTAAATGGTATTTATACATTCCCTGAATATTTTTCGGAAATACGATGCTATGCATAACGGTGCTTGAGTTATGGTTAATCAATTATTCACAATAGGTTATTCCCCCCATATTCTTGAATCCTTCCTCCGTGTTTTAAAAAAGCACAAAATAACCGCTGTAGCCGATGTCCGATCTTCACCTTACAGTCAGTTTAAACCAGAGTTTAATAAAGAAACGCTCCAAGACTTCTTGAAAACAAATAATATAGCCTATGTGTTTTTAGGAGACTACTGTGGTGCAAGAGTCGAAGATCCATCTTGTTATGTAAAGGGGAAAGTTGACTATAAGCTTGTCGCGGAAAACCAAAAATTCAAAGAGGGCCTTAAACGAATAAAAAACGGAATGAAAGATTTCCGTATAGCCCTCATGTGTGCTGAGAAAGACCCAATTACTTGCCATAGAACTATACTAATTTGTCGCAATCTGATTTCTCCTGAAATTAAAATTAAACACATCTTAAGTAATGGTAAAATTGAGGAGCATAAAGATAGTGAGCATAGATTAATGAAAATTCTTAAGTTAAATCATCCTGATCTTTTTCGTAGTGAACAACAAAGACTTGATGATGCGTACTTACGGCAAGGGGAGAAGATAGCCTATGAAATAGCTGAACCAACAAATGAACATTGGGGCCAATAAAAATGCCAAAAAAGAAACTTTTTACAATTGGGTTCACTAAGAAAAATGCACAAACATTTTTTTCAAAATTACGAAATATAGGTGTGATTAAGCTCATTGATATTCGACTAAATAATGTCTCACAGCTTGCTGGTTTCGCAAAACGTGATGATTTAATATTTTTTCTAAATGAGCTTTGCAATTGTGACTACAGACACATGCCAAATTTAGCACCAACAAAAGAGATATTGGATGCATACAAGAAAAAGCAAATTGGCTGGGATGAGTATGTAAAACGTTTCAGTAAACTAATGAAAGAACGTAAAATTGAGAATAAGATAACATCTGAAGAATTGAATAATGCTTGCTTGTTATGCAGTGAGCCTACTCCTGAACATTGTCATCGCCGCTTGGTAGCAGAATATCTAAGGGACAAATTCGGCGACATTGAAATAAGGCATTTATAGGAAATGCCGATCGGGATAGGGACACCCCTCACAAGGTGCCCCTCCCAGGTGAGTAGCCCAAAGGAACTTCCCCCTCAGGCTCTCCCAGAACCGGACGTGAACCTCTCGACTCATCCGGCTCCTATCGTTCAGTCGTTTTAATATACAATCCGCCAATGTACAAAAAGATTTGGCTAACGCAAGGCAATACGTTTTAGCCATATTTTTGCTTTTCGTTGACGCCCCCTGAGCTTTTTATACTTACAGGTTGCCCAACGAACCAGACGCCAGTTAATATGCTCAAGAATTCTGCGCATAGCTGAAGGATAATACCGCCCATAATAGTAAATCCAACCCCGGATTATAGAATTACATTCCCGAGCCAAATCTTCAAGCGTATCACCTGGCCTTAACTGCCAGCTCCAACTACGTACTTTCTTCCTGATTGCCTTTGCTGCTTTGTTACTCATTGCCGGACTGAAGTTTACAAAGAATTTTTCCCTTCGATTCCTTGATAATCTGGGTCGAAAAGTGTAGCCCAGAAAATCAAATTTCTTAACAGGGTAATCCCCTTTGCGGTCTTCATCCTTGCAATAGACAATTTTTGTCTTTTCTGAATGAAGTTCCAACCCACAATCACCCAGCCTCTCATTAAGATCAGCCAATAGCTTCCTGGCCTGAGACTCGGTTCGGCAATGACAAACCATATCATCCGCATACCGCTCAAATGGAACATGCGGATACTTCCGCTGCATCCAGTAATCAAAAGCATAATGCAGAAACAGATTTGCCAGCAATGGACTCACCACTCCTCCCTGAGGAGTTCCCTTCTCAGGATATAAGAAAGATCCGTCCAACATTGCCACTGACGCCTTCAGCCACCGTTCAACATACAATAGTACCCAGCGACATTCAGTGTGCTTTGTTACCGCTTTCATCAAGAGTTCATGACTTATATTGTCAAAGAATCCTTTAATGTCGAGATCAAGCACCCAGTTATATCGCCAGCATCTTTTGCGTGCCATTCCTACCACATCCAATGCTGACTTGTTTGGTCGATAACCGTATGAGTCAACATGAAAGTGGGGCTCCAGGTTGCGGGACGTTCCTTGATATATTGACAAGTCGAATAATTTATATCATAAGAGATATATGCCACGCAAATTAAGAATAGATGCGCCTGGGGCGTTACATCATATTATTGTTA
>JAFDFV010000346.1 GCA_019309665.1 Deltaproteobacteria bacterium
ATATTGCTAATGGCCGTGGTAGCCCTGTGCGTATTGGTGATCTGGCCGATTCTGGGAATGCCGATCTCGCTGCCCACACCGTAATGAAAGTAGAAAGCGCAAAAAGACTAATATGAAGGATGTCTAACTAGTATAGCGTTTCATGAAAACCTTTAATGAAACGCTATACTATTCATCATTTTTAATTTATACTGGAGGTCTCAACGAAACGTCATGCCACAGCGTTATTTCTTTCCTGTGATACAGCTTTTTTCAAAAAGCAACAACCATCTGACCATAAACTTTCAGATAAATCATTTTACTGCGTTATCAGTCAAAATCCTCGACGACGTACACATAAGCACGACTTACTCAGATTTTTCCTTCTAGCCTTGTGAAATGAATTATCTAAAAGTTTATATCTCGTATTTTCAAACAAAAAACCTTGAGCACACTGTACAAACAATGTACAAATGATTGTGACCTGCCTTTTCGGCTGGAACGGGTCTCTTGACATGAAAAAGAGGATTAAGGGATGACTAAAATCAAGAATCTAAAAGGACTAATGATTCCCATTACAGATTACCCCCATATGCCGTATTGGGCCACGTTAGAAGAGGCTGTTGTTCTGCTGAATTTTTCTTATGAGACAGCCCATGATACTATTTTGGTCTTTGAAGAATCTTATAGACTCATAGGTGTTTTAGACCAGAAAGAAATTTTGAGAGATATCCATCCAGGGTTCTCAAAACTTTCTCCGGAGAAAGTTTCTGATAAATGGGAAAAGCTTATATCGACTCATAATCTTGACCAGTTAAAAAAACCGATAAAGGATTTTATCACTCCATTTAACATAATTTTAGATGTTGAAGATCATGCCCTCAAAGCAGCCCATCTCATGCTTAAACACGATATAGATCTGCTGCCGGTTAAGGAGTCGGAAAAGATAGCAGGGGTAGTGAAAATGCATGATATATTTCATGAGATTGCAACGTTTATTCTTAAGTCTTGAAAATGTCCAAATTATTTTTGACCGAGCCCTAAGGAACGGGGACGAAATAACTTCCCCAAGTAGGCGCATAGATTTGGGTCAGATTTGTTCGATCTTGAATCACAAAAGTTGATAGAATGGCAGGCTATTTTGATATTTTTGGGATTTAAGATCGGGCAAAGATGGCTTGAAGCTGTGATGGATAGTTGGGGAAGTTATTTCGTCCCCGTTCCTAAGACAGATAACAAAGGGAAAGTGGGGGATCAAGTGCGTAGTTTATTAAACATATTTAAAAAAATCAGGTTTAAGAAGGCCGACATTCCCAAAGCATCTCCTCCTGATAAAATGTCATTCAAAGAAAGATACGATTGCTTTCAGAATCTTCTCGTCGATAACAACTCCATCCTGGAGATACAGGCGGATATGGAGGAAAAGCTCTCAGGGGATTATATCTTTGACATGCATTATGTTGATTCCAGGTGTGATATCCTGGTAGAAAAGGTTCAGAGTCTCATAGAAAATCTCAATAGCCTCTCAAACGGAGAATATCTTGGCCTTTATGATGCATTTGAAAGAATTAACTCTGGAATCAAAGATACCCTTATCAAAAATATCGAGATTCCGGTAACGGATTTCACCATACCTTTTGAAGATGTAACAAAAGATATGGTACGCAGTGTAGGTGGCAAGAATGCCAATTTAGGGGAAATCAAAAACAGGGTTAATCTCCCAGTCCCTGAGGGCTTTTGTATAAGCTCCCATGCCTTCAAAAAATTTATGGATTATAATAAGTTGGGAGATAAGATTGATATTTCTTCGGTAGATACAGATAGTCTGGTAGATCTCACCAGCGCAAGCAAGGCTGCGCAAAACCTGGTTCTGAATGCCGGCGTCCCCCCTGATTTAGAAAAAAGCATATTAGATGCCGCTTTTGAACTAAAGAGAAAGACAGGTCACAGGGCCGGCGGATTCTATGTATCCGTCAGGAGCAGCGCCATCCATGAGGATACCCAATTTACCTTTGCAGGGCAATACAAGACCGCTCTTAACGTTGCGCCGGAGGACGTAGTCTCAGCATATGTTGAGATTATCGCCAGCCTGTTTACCTCAAGGGCCATATTCTATTGTAAAAGCAAAGGCTTCCATGTGGAAGATATGGTTATGGCCGTTGGGGTGGTTGAAATGATTGATGCCAAGGCAAGCGGGGTTGTGTACTCGCGTGATCCCACGGATGAAGGCAAGCGGGGGATCATAATCAATGGGGTTTGGGGCCTGGGGAAATATGTTGTTGATGGTATAGTAAAACCGCATAGTTATGTGGTCTCAAGGGATATTCCCATGCCCATTTTGGAAAAAAACCAACCCGTGCAGCCGTTTATGCTCATATGCGGCCTTGAAGGAGGCGCAATAGATGTCAGGGTGCCGGATTATATAAGACGAATGCCGTGTCTGAGCGATGAACAAGTAACCACCCTTGCCGGATATGCCCTGGTACTTGAGAAACACTATGGGAAGCCACAGGATATAGAATGGGCGCTTGATTTGAATGATAACCTTCTGATTTTGCAGGCAAGACCACTTCGGATTATAACGGGAAAACCGAGCATGCCTGTTCCCAGATCTTTACCGGGCCATAAGATTTTGATCAATAAGGGGCAAATTGCCTGCAAGGGTGTTGGCGCCGGAAAAGTACATTTTGTCACCAATGATGAAGAATTAAAGAGCTTCCCGGAAGGGGCTGTTCTCGTAGCGAGACACACCTCTCCGAGATTTGTGACCGCCATGAATAAGGCTGGCGCTATTATTGCAGATGTAGGAAGCCCTATAGGCCATATGGCATCAATTGCCAGAGAGTATGGTGTGCCCACCATTCTTAATGCCGAAATAGCCATGAAGACCTTGAAAGCCGGCCAGGAAATCACCGTTGATGCGATTAATGGAAATATTTATGAGGGGCGTATAGAGCAACTTATTGAGGCAGGAAAAAAAGATAACACT
>JAFDFV010000055.1 GCA_019309665.1 Deltaproteobacteria bacterium
CAGGCAACTTCAGCCCATTGATAAGGATCATCAGATAAAGAAACAAAACTCGGAGAAAGTGGAATCTCAAAATTAATTTTTCGGTTAAAGCCAAATGCTAATGCATATTCTTCAAGATTATTTTTACCAAGGTGATGCTCTCCGATTTTTCCAAATACAGGATTGACTGACTGGGCAAATGAGTCCTTTAATGTTATCCTGTTGGTGTATTTGTTTGTTTTATTTTTCAACTGGGATTTATATAAAGTGTATTTCCCGCCGTTGTATGAAAATTTGGAGTTTAAATTAAAACCGCATTTTTCAATGGCTGCCGCTGCTGTAACAATTTTAAAAATACTCGCGGCAGGGAATGCGCTGTCTATACATGGATTGTTTGACGGATCTGTTTTATCAAAACTAACCATTGACAAAATCCTGCCCGTAGAAGGATCCATAGCAACAATTCCAACATATCGAGATGTGGACTTATCAATTTTTTTTTGTAAATAATTTTGCAAAGAAGGATCAAGGCTGGTGCTAACTATTAATTTATGGCCGTCTACAACTAAATCAAAACTCTTGTCCTTAAGGTTGACAAAGACCTGGCTATTCAGCAGAGCCCGCACATCATTTTTGTCAACCAGCTTTCTGCTTGAAATCTGCTCTTTAGATGCACGATTATAATCTTTTTGTGAGTAATTAAATGCGGTTTCGCCAAGTTTGCCGGATATTAAATAAAAACTAATCAGCGTTATTATAAGGAAAAAAAAATATTTAATAAATTTTTTGCTTAATGTATTTATTAAGACAGATCTTTTCAGCCTTGCCTGATAATCTCTCCAGTCAGGCTTCTTAAGGATTTTATGCTCGGATTTAAATCTGTTTTGTTTCATTATTAATTGTTGCTATAAATAACGAATAACCAGGTTGTCAGGTAAGAGATGTCCCTGACTTAATTTTCTTATCAACAGTTCCGAGAGCGCAGATATTATCATCAAAGCCTGCCAGCAACATACCGTTTGACAATATCCCCATAATTTTGGCTGGTTTTAAATTAGCGACAACAATTACCTGTTTGCCGATAATGTCATCTGGATTATAGCCTTCTGAAATCCCAGACACAATTGTTAGCTTTTTCCCTAACTCGACCTCTATTTTAAGAAGCTTTTTTGCCCTTGGAATTACTTCAGCGTGAACCACGGTAGCTATCCTTAGATCAACCTTATTAAATTCTTCCATAGATATCTCTGGTTTAAGGTCGGGCAATATTTTTTCTGAAGAGTTCTCACTGGAATAAAGCTCATCTTTTTTTAAGTCAACTCTTGGGAAAAGAGTAACTGATTTGGGAAGCTTGGTGCCTGATTTTATAGTTCCCCAATTTTTGAGAATTTCTAATCTGTAATAACTCTCATCAGGATTCATTCCAAGATGCTTCTGCATGTTTGCAGAAGTGTCCGGCATTACCGGATAGATAAGACCGGATATGACTCTGAGTCCTTCAAGAAGATTATAAATTACAGCTTCAAGCTGTTTTCTGCTGGATTTTTTCTTCGCAAGTTCCCATGGAGCTGTGACATCAACATATTTGTTCATCCGGCTTATAAATTCCCAGACAGCTATGAGAGCCTTATGAAATTCAAACTTTTCCATGGCGCTCTCGAATTTATCAATAGCCTTAGTTGCATCTGATCTAAGGCCAAACTGTAACTCCTGCTCTAAAACAGGATCAACTTCAGGAATTTCCCCTGAGAAATATTTATGAGCCATTGCAAGAACTCTGCTAAACAGATTCCCCAGGTCATTTGCCAGATCAGAATTAATGCGCTGCACCATAGACTCTTCAGAAAAACTGGAATCAAGACCAAATACCATATCCCGCATGATAAAAAACCTGAACGCATCCAGCCCGTATTTATTTTTTATTTGAAGAGGTTCTATGACATTGCCAAGGCTTTTAGACATCTTGCTCTGGTCAACATTCCAGTATCCATGAACATTCAGACGCCTATAAACCGGAATGCCTGCCGCCTTCAGCATAATAGGCCAGTAAATAGCATGAGGCTTAAGGATATCTTTGGCAACAATGTGATTAACATGCGGCCAGAATTTTTTAAAAAGTTCTCCATCCGGGTATCCTACGGCAGAGATATAATTTATTAAAGCATCGAACCAGACATATGTAACATAGTTATCATCAAATGGAAGACTGATACCCCATTTAAGGCGTGTTTTTGGCCGAGATATGCACAGGTCTTCAAGCGGTTCGCTTAAAAAAGACAAAACTTCATTTTTGTATCGCTCCGGGTATATGAAATCAGGATTATTATTAATATGGTCTATAAGCCAGTCCTGATATTTGCTCATCTTAAAAAAATAATTGGATTCCTTGATAACTTCAGGTTCTGTTTTATGATCAGGACATTTGCCGTCAACAAGCTCACGCTCAGTGTAAAACCTTTCACAGCCAAAACAGTAAAGTCCTTCATATTCACTAAAATATATTTCACCCGAATCATATATCTTTTGCAGTATATGCTTCACTACTGCAACATGATCCGGGTCTGTGGTACGTATAAAACGATCGTATCTGATTTCGAGTTCCGGACAAAGATCTTTAAAAAGACCGCTTATTTTATCTACGTATGCCCTGGGGCTAAGATTCTCATTCTTTGCGGCACGAACAATTTTGTCTCCATGCTCATCAGTACCGGTAAGAAAGAAAGTCTCTCTATCACGCATTAAATTATATCGGCACGCAACATCCGCAGCAATAGTAGAATAAGCATGCCCCAGATGAGGCCTTGCATTAACATAATAGATGGGCGTTGTTATATAAAAAGTCTCCGACATTCCCTATCCCTCTCCATTTATAACTTAGGTTATAATTTCATCCAAGCTAACCTCTATTTCCGGACCACTATCTAAACGAACGGTCAGCTTGTTACATATTAAGTTATGACGAATAACTTTGCCCTTGCCTCCGGATGTATTAACTAATCTGCCGATTTTGGGAAATTTTTCCCTCAGTTTTTGATAAGTTTCATGTTCAAAAGTCAGACAACACATAAGGCGACCACACATGCCGGATATCTTGGTTGGGTTCAATGACAAACTTTGGTCTTTTGCCATACGTATGGATACAGGATCGAATTTTTCTATGAATGCCGAACAGCAAATTTCACGCCCGCATCTCCCTATGCCACCGCACATCTTGGCCTGATTGCGTATCCCCACCTGCCGCATCTCAATTCTTACCCCGAACTCCTTGACAAGCATCTTTACCAACTGCCGAAAATCCACACGGCCTTCAGAAGTGAAAAAAAATGTTAATTTACCTGCATCAAAGGTGCTTTCAACAGAAAAAAGATTCATTTTAAGCCCTAATTGTTTTATGCATTCAAGACAAAAAGCCTGAGCCTTTTTTTCAGTCCCAGAATTTTTCTTTCTTTGCTCAAAATCTTCTTCATTGGCTAAACGGAAAACCTGTTTCAACGGCCTGTTCGACGACTTTTCCGCATAGGGGACAGGTGAAATGGCAACAACCCCTAAACCGAGCCCCTGCTCGGTTTCAACAATCACATTGTCATTTTTATTTAAAACAAACGCACCGCAGTCAAAGTCATAAAGTTTACCTGCAGGTTTAAATCTTATTTTAATGATTTTTCTCATATTCCAAATTTCTCAACCCTTGGGAACTGGGTTTAAACCCCGTTCCTGCAAGCCTCAACATCATTACTTCCAGAGTCAGCCTTAAATTTGTGTTTGCCCGTATATCTTTTTGTGCTGTCTGAATAGCTTCTATTTTTGAAAGAAGCGATTTGACCGCAATTTTTTGTGAGGCATATTGAATTTTGCGGATCAAGTCTTTATTGATAATTTTTTCAGGACTATATTTATAAATAATCAGGTCACGCAAATAAGTTTTAATAATCTCAAGAGAGTCCTGAATAATTTCTTTGTTTTTTGATAATCTTTCCGCAAATGAAAGAAGTATAATAATCGGCTCTAAAGACAAAGATCCGGTCTTTTCCAATCCAATATTATTTAACAGCCAGTCCCTGAGGCAAATCCAATTCGCCTGGCTATTCTTTTTTATCATAGAAAGAGCCTTTGTCATACTCCCGTTTGCCATAGCTGAAAATATTGCTGCATCTTCAGCATTAACTCCATGTTTTTCAATTAGAAAAGTCTTTAGCTTTTCTCTATGAATGGGGCTAAATCTGATATGCTGACAGCGCGATACAATTGTTGGAAGCAAATCAGATGTCTGCAAGGCAGTAAGTATTAAAACAGTTCGCTCGGGCGGTTCTTCCAGCACCTTAAGCAGAGCATTAGCTGCTTGAGGATTCATGGCCTGGGCATTGGAAATTATAACAATACGTAATTTTGCCTCGTATGGCTTCAGGGAAAGCGTATCACAGATGTCACGGATTTGTTTGATCTTGATAAAAGGACCAGATGGCTCAACTCGAATTATATCCGGGTGGTTACCTGACTGGATTTTCCTGCATGATCTGCAACGACCGCAGGGATCCGCTGCTGACAGGGCTTCTTCCACCCCGCAATTGCATGCCATTGCGAAAACAAGAGCGGTAGTGCTTTTCCCAATTCCGTCAGTACCGGTAAAAAGAAGGGCATTAGGAATGGTCCTGTTCAGAAGAATATTTTTTAAAAGTCTTATTGGCTGTTTTTGATCTATTATTGATTCAAACCAGGACACAAATTTAATTATCTACCCGTTCTTTCAGTTCTTTCCCTGATTTGAAAAAAGGAAGTTTTTTGGGTTTTATTGTTACCTGCTCGCCGCTTTTTGGATTTCTTCCTGTGTAGCTTTTGTATTCTTTAACAAAAAAACTGCAGAGGCCTCTAATTTCGACACGCTCACCTTTTGCCATAGCGTCCGCCATGTTATCGAAAAATATTTGAACGACCTTTGCCGCCTCTAATTTTGAAATGTTAGCCTCAGCTTTCAAGACTGAAATAAGTTCCAATTTATTCATCTATAATCCTCCATGGAATAACTGATAATACAATATATATTCTATTAAACATAAGTTCATAAGAAGTCAAGCGGTTATACTAATAGTTCGGGTATTATTTCAACATCATCCTCAGCAACTTCCACACTTGCAAACTGGCCAAGAGCTTCAATATAAACCACAACTCGCTCTTTGCCCTTGTACCTGATAAAAGTTCCCGTTACACCTGCAAAAGAGCCGTCAACCACCATAACCCTGTCCCCTTTTATCAAATGTTTGCCGGTTGTCACATCATTATTGCCGGCTACCATGATTTGCAGGGACTCAATACTCTCCTCGGAAACAGCCAAAGGACCATCCTTGTTTCCAATTATACGTACAGCTCCGACAGTTTTAACGATCTCAATATGCTCATAAGGGTTAAGATCGGTTTTAACAAACAAATATCCCGAGAAAAGCGGCACCTGAATCATGGCTTTTCTATCACGACGTTTGCTCCTGACCTTAACCTTTGGGAGAAAAACCTCTATTGATTTTTTTATAAGGCCATCATTTACAACATTTTCGAACCTGCTTTTTGTATGAAGAACATACCAGAATCGAACAAATTTATCTATATAATTTTTTGTCATATTAAATTATTATGAACTCGTAAAAAGTTGAAATTTAGACGGCAAAGTAAAAAGCTTCAGTTTCAAGGCACGCAAATACTGAGGAAAGAGGCGTACTTATAGCTACGTCGCAATAACGAAGGGTGTAGCGCAACGCAGAAAATGGACTTTTTACGAAGCCGTCATTGAAGCCTTTCCTTTACAACATAATCAACTGAAATTCTGTCTTTCGATCCGAGTGCAATCTTCAACGAGGCTGGATTAAGTACCGTCTTAACAGAAATTTTCCCGGATTCTGATATATTATCAAGTAAAACCTTTTCAGTATATATTGTTGAAATATTTTTCAGCATATGGCTTCCACCCTCTACCAGCAATTTTTCCGGATCAAGCCTTGCCTCAGATAATATTAAATTTTCAGGTAATTTCCCGGTCCAGGCAACCTGTACCGGCAACATTTTTGATATAGGGACATCAAGGGTAACCTCAACAACAGATGGCTCAACGCCTTTCAGGAAAGCTCCGGGCGGTAACGTAATATTTTCTTTAGTTATAGTAAAAGCATTGCGACCAATAACCGCTTTGCCTAGATCAAGCTTAACATTAACCTGATCAGGCATGATAGTTTTAATAATAGTTCCAGACCCGCTAAGATTAAGATTAACGACATTAACAGAAGTGTCTATAATTTCTACTCTGGCATCACGATTCATATATTCTATCGGAATCTCAAGCGTAATCATGGTCTCAAGGCCTCTTGAAAAACTGAACCATACACCAATTATAAATAAAACAGAAACAACGGCTGCAAGTCCTGTCTTAATTTTTTCCTTTCTTGCATGATCCACACCTTTAGTTGTGATGCCCACCTGCTCCTGCAATATTTTTACAAGCTCTTCCTTTCGTTCAATGGCCATCATGCCGGATCCTTTGGCAACAATAACGTTACCTCTTTCCTCTGATACCAGTAGAACCAAAGCATCCGTTGTTTCAGCCAGCCCGGCAGCCGCTCTGTGCCGCGTCCCATAATATAAAGGAATGTCTTTACGGTTCGATAGAGGAAGAATAACTCCGACATCTGTAATCCGGTCTCCCTGAATTACGGCTGCACCATCATGCACAGGGTTACCAGGCCAGAATATACTCATTATCATTTCTTTTGATATTCGTCCACGCCAGGGAACTCCATTCTGAACAAGCTCTTTTAAATCCTCTTTTGCCGGAAAAACAATTAAGGCACCGATTTTCTTTCTTGCCATTTCATAAACACTTTCAACAACTATTTCTACGGGTGTCTTAATAGTTTTAAGGGAAACCCCCCAGAGAATTGCCTTTAAATTCTTTGCCTGAAGGACGGAACGTATTTCATTTCTGAAAATTACTATTATTATGAGTGCAGCAACAGCAGTTACGCCCTGAACCGCCCAGCTTGTAATAATCAAACCTAAATATGCCGCAATGCGCTGAAAAAACCAAAGGAAAGCAATAACTATAAGTACACGTAACGTGGTGGTTCCTCTGAAAAGTACATAAAGCCGGAAAAGAATATAGCTGTTTAGCGTGATATCTACAATATCCTGCCATCTAATGCTCGAAAGAAAAAGCAAAACCTTATCCATAATCGGTCAGTCCGTTATGCTGAATCTTACAATGTGAAAAATATTTCCTTCAGGATCTGTAATCTCAACGCGCCAAAGGCCCTTGTCAGCTTCTCGGAATTGGATACTGCTAAAGGTTGACCAGCTAGGTGGCTGAAGAAATAGCTTCATCCGCTTACTAAGACTCTCTCTGTAATACCAGTTATGGTAAATATATGTCGTTTCAGGGACAGGATCAAAAGAAGTAAAGCAGGAAACTTTACCGATCGATATTGAAAAAACAACCGCCTGATTCCAGGGCTTGAAGTCCTGTATCCCTTCACACATAACCGCCCGAACAAGAGTCAATTTTTTTGATTCTTGTGCAGATGATTTTTTTTCATCCTGCTGAGAATATGAAGGTATAGAAAGGCAAAATATGATAAAAAAAAACAATAAAAATAATATGGATATTTTATATCTTATTATAATATCACTAAAAACATATAATTTCAAGAAAGCATCCCTATATATTGTTCGCAAGCTTTTTTTCAAACAACAAAAAATTTATCATCAAACTATCTGATTTTATAATTTTTTCAAGATAAAACATTCAAAATTGAATTAACGCCCTTCGGGCGAGCTATTGAGCTTATCAGCTTATCAGCTAAGAGCTATGAACCATTATTGCAGACTGATGATTTCTAACCTATTAATAAGATTGACTAAAAAATGGAAATTCCTATACTATTAAATCAGAACTACAAATCTTGTTTATCCTGTTATCATTTCAGATTCTTTTTCAAAAGGCCAGATTGTTACTTTTTCTCTTGTTTTTAAAGTTTCGAACGGATAAATTTTCTTGAATTAATATATATGATGTGTTAATTAAAATTTTTTCCCTGTGGTGGGTGTAGCTCAGTTGGTAGAGCACCGGGTTGTGGCCCCGGTTGTCGAGGGTTCAATCCCCTTCACTCACCCCATCCCCATTTATGCGCCCGTAGCTCAGCTGGATAGAGCGCCGGACTTCGAATCCGTAGGCCGCAGGTTCGAATCCTGCCGGGCGTACCACGTTTTATGCAGCCATCATCCTGGCTAATGTTTTACGACGTGTACCAAGGGATCTACAGCTTCAATTCAACAAATCCTGATTTCTCCTTTGTCAAACCAGGTTGAGCGATTTTTTGCGAAGAAATGTGCCGAGATTTTGATGCAGAATTAATTAGAGGGGGGGCGCCCATGCAATTATGCGTTTCATATATCGTATAGAAATAATCGATACTCTGAAACCAATTGTTCACCTCTTTGAACTGCCCTGCTTACCGCTGACTGGCTTAGACCCAATCTTTCCCCTACTTTAGTTCCTGAAATACCCAATTCCCTGACAGACCAATA
>JAFDFV010000347.1 GCA_019309665.1 Deltaproteobacteria bacterium
ATGATATCCTGCCCAAACTTGAAAAGTTCAAGGGAAAGGGTGAAAATCTTTGGAAAGCTCTTTATATTACAAAAGGTGATATAATTGTTTATCTTGATGCTGATATAAAAAATATTCATCATAGATTTGTTTATGCTCTTGTAGGTCCGCTTCTTCTTTTTAATAATATCAAATATAGCAAAGCATATTATGACAGGCCCATTACCTCTACCACAGGCAAGAAAAAAACCAGACCTACAGGCGGCGGAAGAGTCACAGAACTGGTAATAAGGCCTCTGTTTTCTCTTTTTTTCCCGGAGCTTACCCAGATCCTGCAGCCTCTTTCCGGCGAATATGCCGGTTACCGTGAACTCTTTGAAAAAATACCCTTTCCAATTGGCTACGGCATTGAAACCAGTATAATTCTTGATACTTATGAAAAATGGGGGCTTGATGTTATTGCGCAGGTTGATCTTGAAAGGCGGGTTCACAGGAATCAGGATACTAAATCATTGGGGAAAATGTCATTTGTTATTCTGAAGACTTTTTGCAAGCGTCTTGAGAAGCTTGGTATGGCTGAATTAAAAAGCGGCTTCTTTAACGAGATGATACAATACAAATTGGGGACAAACGGATACCAGCCGGATATTTATAAAGATAAGGGCTTTGAAAGGCCGCCGATTATAGAAATCCCCGAGTATAGAAAAAAATTCAAAGTAACCTGAAAATACACTCCTATCATGTCTTTCCAAATACATTTCTATTAAGAATCTTTCTAAGCGTTCACGGCTTGAAACTTGAAATTGGAAAGTAGAAATTGGGGAGAGATTAAATTTGTATTGCACCCGGGAAGAACAGTACAAAAGCATGAAGGCCAAATTTCCAATTTCAATGTTCCGTGAACGCGTACGAATGTTTTTTTCTTGATAAAATTCCTTTTTTTTAATAAATTATTAGATATGGGTTATATATTTGATTTTAATGATGCCGTAAATTACGACCAGTGGTATGATCAACCACGAAACAGCTTTGCCGCCGACCTTGAATCCCGACTTATGCTGGATATGCTCAAGCCGATGGATGGAAATTCTCTTTTAGAAATAGGCTGTGGAACCGGTGCAAGTCTTCTCCCATTTTTAAACAAAGGACTACGGATTACAGGCATTGATCCATCTCAATATATGCTCGATATTGCTTTTAAAAAAGTTGGACATCGTGTGGATCTACATCGCGGATTTGCCGAAGATCTGCCTTTTGATGATAATTCATTTAACTATGCCTGTTTTATAACAACTCTGGAATTTGTTGATGATCCCAGGAGGGCAATTGAAGAGGCCTGCAGGGTTGCAAAAGACAGAATTTTTATAGGCGTTCTTAATAGGTATGCTCTTAAGGGGATACAGTTGCGGCTTAAAGGGATATTTACCAAAAGCATTTACAACCGCGCGCAGTTTTTCAGTATCTGGGAATTAAAAAAAATTATCCGTGCCGTTTTGGGAGATGTCCCTATATCATGGAGAACTGTATGTCATTTTTTATCGGCATCAGGAAAAATCACCTCCAGAATAGAACGTTCGAGACTGATTCAAAGATGCCCGTTTGGGGCCTTCGCAGGCATTATTTTTGCCCCGGTTCCCCGCTATATGACCAGACCGCTCTCAATTACTTGTCAAGCCAAGCCTACAACTAATGCATTAACAGGTTAAAAGAGGTCTTGAGCAAACCATGAAAATTAGAAATCGGAGTTAAGCAACTATGGAAGCATATCTTTACAAACCGCTTAATGAAAAAAAAGTTAAATGCAATCTTTGCAACCATCGTTGTGTGATTAAAAATGGCGGGCGCGGGATATGCGGTGTGCGTGAGAACCAGGAAGGAACTCTGAAGACCCTGGTTTATGGAAAGCTTATAGCAAGCAATATAGATCCTATTGAAAAAAAACCTCTGTTCCATTTTTTCCCGGGGAGTCTGTCCTACTCTATAGCAACAGTTGGTTGCAACTTTAAATGTCTTTTCTGCCAGAATGCAGATATTTCGCAAATGCCGTCAGACCGTAATGGCATGATAACCGGCGACTTATACACACCTGAAGATGTTGTGGACGCAGCAGTAAAAGGAAACTGCAAAAGCATAGCCTATACCTACACCGAGCCGACCATATACTTTGAATTTGCCTTTGATACTGCAAAACTGGCTCATGCAAAGGGGATCAAAAATGTTTTTGTAACAAATGGATACATGACTTCCGAAGCTCTTCAAATGATAAGCCCTTACCTGGATGCGGCAAATGTTGACTTAAAGGCATTTAATGCCTCCTTTTATAAAGATGTTGTTAAGGCCAAGCTGGAGCCTGTTAAGGAGACGTTGAAACTGATGAAGTCACTTGGTATTTTTGTTGAGGTAACCACTCTTCTTATTCCTGGGCTAAACGATGACAAGCATGAGCTTGAAATGCTGGCTGAATTTCTTGTAAAGTCTCTGGGTCCTGAAACACCATGGCATATAAGCAGGTTCCATCCGACGTATAAGCTTTTAGACCGGCCTTCCACACCTATAGAAACACTTGTTATGGCCCGTGAGATCGGTATTAAATCGGGCTTGAGATATGTTTATACCGGCAATGTGCCGGGTGACGACGGCGAGAATACTTTCTGTTATAAATGTAAAAATATTCTTATTGACAGGTGTGGTTTTTATGTAAGAAAAAATCTGATAGAAAACGGTAAGTGCGCACATTGTGGGGCGCATATAGATGGAGTAGGGTTGTAATTTTGCTGGAACGGATTCTTACATACGGCAGGATGATAAAGTTCAGCCATACTGTATTTGCTCTTCCCTTTGCTCTTTCAGCAGTAATACTTGCCCAGCGCCGGCATCAGATGATTATATCAGATATTTTCTGGATTTTGCTTGCCATGATTGGAGCACGCTCCTCTGCCATGGGTTTTAACAGGATAGCTGATGCAAAGTTTGACACAAAACCATCAGGAAGGCTTTCTTTATCTTCAGCAGTAGTATTTGTAATTTTCTTTTCAGGTCTCTTTATATTTTCTTCAGCAATGCTCGGAAAACTCTGCTTTTATCTTTCCTTTCCTATGCTTGTTGTACTTTTCTCTTATTCCTATACAAAAAGGTTTACCTGGCTTTCCCATATTTATCTGGGCTTCGCTATATCTCTTGCCCCTGCGGGTGCATGGATAGCCCTTGCCAAAAGCTTCTCATGGTCTGTTCTTATTCTTTCATTTGCCCTCATGACTTATATCGCCGGTTTTGATATTCTTTACGCGTGTCAGGACATTGAATTTGACAAGGATGAAGGGCTTTTTTCCATACCTGCTCATTTTGGTGTAAAAAAAGCACTTATAATTGCTTCTATTATACATCTTGCTTCTTTCTGT
>JAFDFV010000348.1 GCA_019309665.1 Deltaproteobacteria bacterium
ATCGTTAAGGAATCCTTACTGCACAGATTAAGGAAATAGCCTCAATGGATTTCCTGTGAATTTGAGAATTTGAGTGGAGTAAGCTTATGAAAATTTTTATAATTACCCAAAATGATAATCAATACCTTCCGGCAGCAATCGCCAGGGTATGTAAGGAGTTTCAAGAAGAAATTTCATGTATTGTCTCTTTACCTGCCATGAGCTCAAAAGATGGTAAAATACGTGGTTTACTTCAGAAGATCGGGCTATTTGGCCTTAAAGCGTCTTTTACTTTTGGCTACAGGGTTCTTAAGACAAAAGCGCTCGATCTGTTCACCCATTCGGGTCCTTCCGGACCATTCTATTCTATCAAGGGCGTGGCGAATGCGTTCAATATTCCTTTTTATGAAGTAGAAAAAATCAGCAGCCCTGAATTTCATGGGTTAATTGATCGGTATCCTCCCGATCTTCTTGTTGCTCAAAGTTGTCCCCAGATCCTCGGCAAGAAAATTCTGGATCGTTTCCCGTTGGGGGCTATCAACGTTCATGGAGCTCCTTTGCCCCGCTATCGTGGAATGATGCCGTCATTCTGGGTGTTACGTAACGGAGAAACAAGGACCGCTTCCACAGTTCACGACCTGGCCGCCAAACTGGACAACGGTGATATACTCGCTCAGCGTGAAGTGTCGATTACCAAGGATGATACATGGGACAGCCTGGTGACAAAAACTAAAACCGCGGGAGCGGAGGCGCTGATTGAGGCGATCAATCAGATTAAAGCAGGAACAGTTAAACGCAAGCCAAACCCGGAAGAAGACGCAACATATTTCACCTTTCCCACATATAAAGATCGAAAAGCATTTCTTGCATTAGGTAAGCATTTCTTCTAACCATTTTTGATGGTCTTGTAAAAAATTAGGTAAATTGTTATTTTTGTGTATTTTGTGCTTTTTTGCGGCTGTATCATTTTTAGTTTACTGCAATTCTAACTCGAATATTCATTGCTTTTTTTGAATGTATAATCATCAATTTTTAAAATCCTTCTGTATTTAAATCTGACAAACAAGTATAAAAGTTCCAGTTTTAATTTTACTATTCTTGGGATGACAATATTTCCAGCATTATTTTCCATTAAAAAATCTAAAACAGTTGATACTGGAACAAACCAGCCATTATTTTTTTGCGAAATGTATTTAATTTTTTCAATAAAGCCCTGATCGATTTTCCCGTTTTTCATATAATAACCCAAATGCGTATAAAGTATGCAAACACCTCCTTCCTGTTCCAGGTTGTCAACAGCCCTCGGGGTAACAATTTTGTTAAACATCCATTGATTTGGTGCAAAGGTTGCCGAGAACCAGTAATTTGAATATTGCTCCTTGCTCTTATCTATATATGGCATATATGGATTAAATTTAATTGTATTCAGTTGATCAGTTTCATAATTACGGCTGTATTTGATCAATTTTTTATGTATATCGCCCCAAAAATGAGGGCTGCCGGGTATTTCACCCTCGTATTTTTGAGCGTAGACAGGGTGTAACAACTTGATCAGAAAACTAAAAGGGAAACTGAACCTTTTGAAACCACCATAAATACTATCGGCATTATATGAATGATTAATATGTATATTCGGGTATTCACCAAGAAGATTTTTGTATTCTTCCAATCCTTTCAAAATTTCTTTTCGGAAATATGATCCGCTACCAACATTATGCAAAGCAATTTCATATCCTTTGTTTTTTATATCAAGTATAAAAGAGCGGTACCCCTGATGTTGAAGGGAATGGCCTTTGGATTCCCTGTCCCGCGGTGGATAAACCCAGATGGTTTTGGTAATGAGAATACCGTGTTCAAATAGAAAATCATATATTGGTTTAGTGTTTTCGAGAAAAGAATCATCAGTGTCATCAACTATGGTAAAAACAAACTTCTTATTATCCGGAAAACATATTTTTTTCATTTGGTATTAACCCTCTTGTTAAATACGAAACTGGGATATATCGAAGGCAGCATGGAACAAAGGCAACCTTAAGGAAATTCTCTCAAATAGGCTAAAATTAACAGGATCCTACTTTAGGATACAATCAAGCTATAGAAATCAATACATTCATGTCAATAAGAAAATCAAAACAGAATGGCATGCACAAAAAAATAAAGGGATAAATCAATGCTCAGAGCAGGTTTCATAGGATTTGGCAGAATGGGGATTACGCATTTTTCTATTCTTAATGCTCATCCTTCGGTAGAGATTTTAGCGGTATGCGATCAGTCTTCAACCATGCTAAATATCCTGAAGAAATATGTGAATGTTGAAGTATATTCTGATTATCAGAAAATGATCAATAACACCGAGCTTGATTTTGTTGTAATTTCGACACCGAGCGATTCTCACTCCGAGATCATAAGGGCTGCTGTTGATAATAATTTGCATACCTTTACCGAGAAACCATTTGCTCTGACAGCGGCCGAGGGACGCGAAACATTGGCACACCTTAACAACAAGCCCCTGGTGAACCAGGTGGGCTATGTTAATCGCTTCAACGAGGTCTTCATGGAGGTCAAGCGACTGCTTGAAACCGGGGTGATTGGTGAGGTTAAGAATTTTAGTTCGGAAATGTATGGGGCTACTGTGTTGAAAGACTCGAAGGCCAGTTGGCGCGGCAAACGAAAAACTGGTGGCGGATGCATGTATGAATTTGCATCACACTGTATCGACTTGGTCTTGTATCTGTTAGGGCAACCGGATAAAGTAGTGGGCAGCATTATGCAGAGCATTTACTCCTCCGCTGTGGAAGATCTGATCAGTTCGACTTTTATTTACAACAATGGTTGCAGCGGTACGATTATGGTCAATTGGAGCGATGAAACCTTTCGTAAGCCAACAAACATCGTAACGATTTTTGGTACCAGCGGCAAAATAGTGGCAGATAAACACGCCTACAAGATCTTTTTAAAGGAAGCGGATCCAATGAATTCAGTCGCCAGTTGGATTATTTTATTGATTGTATCGAGCAAAAGCGGACAGACAATATCGCAAGTTTTGCCGAGGCGCTGAAAACCGATGTCGTGATGGAAAAAATTACAAGAGATGCTGCCCGCTCGCTGGCAACAGATGAGGTTGCAGTGGAATCCTCTCCGATTCTGCCAAATCGCACAAGACAACTATCCATATGGGAGAAATTCTTAAAATTGATTAGGGCCAGTAATTAGCCACAAAATGCAAAAAAAACTTAGTAAAATAAATATAGCCACAAAAAGCGCAAAAAACTCAGAATAATAGACTGTTACTGATTATATAATGAAAGATATTAAGCGGTTATGTGATTTAATACGTGAGACAAGCTTTAGCATTCACAGTTATCTTCGATATGGACACTTAGAGAAAATCTACGAGAATTCGCTTGCACATCGATTGAGGAAAAAGGAGTTGGATATCAAACAACAACATCCCATAAAGGTTCATGATGAAGACGGTACATTATTGGGGGACTTTTATGCTGATCTTTTTGTCGAAAATAAACTGATTGTTGAAATAAAAGCATGTAAAGCTATAGCTCCTGAGCATACAGCACAGATCTTGGGCTATCTAAGAGCCACAGAAATTGAACATGGATTGCTAATCAATTTTGGAGCTCCTAAATTTCAAATAAGGAAATACATATTGGGGCGTGATGATTAAAAAATCTTTTGTGAATTTTGCACCCAAGTAATTAGCCACAAAAGGCACAAAAGACTCAAAATAAAAGATTGTTAATAAGTAAATAATGAAAAATATTAATCAGTTGTACTCTTCGAGTTCAAAGACAAAGAATTATTTCACCGCGCGCTTCGTGTCTCGAACGAGTCTGCCGAAGGCAGAGGAGTGGGCGGTTAACAAATGAACCTTTACATTTACTTCAAGAACTTTTTTGTGAATTTTGTGCTTTTTGTGGCTAAGATTAAAAGTCATAATAGGAGAAGAAATGATGCTTGATAGAGTCATTTTTGGTGATAATCAGTTTTTTGGAATTAATCATATGTCTGAGGAGAAGGCCCAGGCACTTGCTGAAAGATTCAGAGATCTGAAAGCGATAACTGACGTCATTGATATCGCGTATGACAGTGGAATCAGGGCCTTTATGCTCAATACCAATGAAAGAGCGAAAGATATTTGCGATCATCTACGCCGAAATCCATCCCGATACTCTGATCTGCGGCTCTATCCATCGATGCCCTATGCTCATAAATATGCCACAGCAGTAGCTGAAAAAGGGATTTTTGGCGCCCTCAAGGACTCTGTTTTGGCAGACAGCAGCGCAGGAAACATTGTCGGCATGCTGACAAAGGGAGGGGCTTCGCTGTTTGATAAAGATATGATCAAGGTGATGCAATTATTGATAGATATTGAAATGAAGATCTTTCGAGATCTGAATGTCAAAGTTATTTTTTTGCAAAATATTGTCACCGATCTTTTATTAGGCTTCGGGGTGAAGGAAGTGTTCGTCGCTTTTGCGTCCTACATTAAGGAAAAATATGGAGCTGAACCGGGGTTCGTCACCATGAACATGCCACGGATGGTTGATCTTTTACTCGATTGTGGCATTGAGAACCCGATTGTATGCTCGGCCATTAATAAAGCTGGTTATTTCATGAATCCTGACAGTGAATCCTATGAAGAAACCTTGAAGGACAAACCCTTTCGACCCATTGCGATGTCTGTCTTAGCGTCCGGAGCTGTTAAACCCAGAGAAGCCATTGAATATGTCTGCGGACTTCCGGC
>JAFDFV010000056.1 GCA_019309665.1 Deltaproteobacteria bacterium
CATATCGAATACAATCTATTGTAAAGATAGGAGCGTCACGAAAGCGCCCAAAGAAAAATAAATTTATTGCAAAGTAATTAACCAACATATCAAGGAGCGTCCCATAAAGGCCCCCGTTTCAAAAATTATCAGTAGAAGGGAAAATAGAAAGTCAACATAGTCAACAATGTCGCCTAAATTCCTAAAATTCCCCTGAAAGGATAGAAACGCGTAATTTCAACCCCGCCCCCCTTTTCGGGTATTTTCCTGCCTGATTCAAATAACTATCACAGAAGATAATTTATTGTAATAATTTGTCTCGTCACTTGATCCTCATAATCTCTCATCGTTGTATATGTGACTTATTTTTTTCTTTTACCCATGAGCGTACTAATTGAGCCCTGTCGATGCCCAAATGCTGCCTGATAAATATGTCAACATGGGAGTTCTCCTTTTATGCTGTTACCTTTTTTACTGCCCCCCTCTTGTTTTACAGAAAGAAGCCTTTTGTCAAGAGTGTAGACACGACCCCTCTGTTTTGTTTACTCATTGGAAGTCTCTTTCAATTTGTAGTCGGATAGTTTTCAACGAAAGTGGATAGCCTCAGCACATTTAACGCAAAGATCTGATTCGGGCATAATCATCAATCTTGCAAATGGGATTGGCTCTTCACACTCACAGCACAAGCCAAAATCAGGATCATCGATCATCGTCAACGCACGTTCCAGTTTTGATATACCTCGGAAGGTTGCAAATTGCGTTTTTTTCGGTGAGCAATGAGCATCAAGAGCAAGGCGCGAAGGTGCGGAATAGCAGGCTATTGCAAGCCTGAGCAACGCAGCTATTGGTGTTCATGGCCAGCGAAAAACCGCAATTTGTGGCCTTTCGAGGTATAAAGTCTGTTTTGAATTGTTCAGGGCGGCTTCATTGATGCTTTTGCTGTTTATCGCATCCATACGGGAGAGCCGCCCAATGGCATTATCCGGTTTCCAAAATCATTCTCACTATTTCTTAAAATTAAAATAAGGGTTCAATTCTTTACTCTCCAGCAGATTCTGTCAAAAATGAAGTCCTTACCCTTATAGTACTTCTAATAATTGGCGCAACATTTTAGAGCAAGGGCCGGACAAACGGGTTGGAGGAACCCCGAGCAAAGGAACATTTGTCATCTCTTTTAATCTGCCTTTAAGTTTGCCGTCTTTGGCTAAAGTAAGTTTATATTCCAGGTCTTTAGAAGAACGTAAAGCATTCCAGGCGTTTTTCTGAAATGCAACGGCAATACCATTAGGCGCTAAAAACTTTTTAGCACATTCAAGCACTCTTTCAGTTTCCGCCTGTTCTAAACGTCTTAATGCCCTTATTCCAAGAAGTTTCTGAACACCTGCTATGCCACCCCACTTTCTGCCCGGTGCACTTGGCATGGTTATGAACACACAAAGACCTATACGGAAAAAAGAATCATATTTCAGATTAAACAATGCTTCCATGCGCTGTTTGTTTAGCTTAGTTACTGACTGATTAGAATCAAAAGGAAGATCAAGAACACCCGCCGGCTGTAGAATGTGTTTCCAGAAACGATGTTCTTTTTTATTTCCTTCAAATGAAAAAAACATTCCCTCTTTTACTGAATGGCTGGCGGGGTTTCCCAGGACAAGCAAAAGTGGGGGCCTATTATCAAGTTTCATGGGGATAAGTTGTTCAGAGTGATAAATTAAATAGTCACCTTCGCGTTTAAAGATGTCTTTGTTACAGGAATCAGATTCAAGAAAGGCTTCCCACTTTTTTTCAAATCTCTCTCTTTCTCGTTTTTTTGTGGCAGGAAATAATTGTTTAAGATCGATTCTGCATAGGAACTTTACCTGATCTATTTGTTGATATGAAAGTATGACACCTGACATATTGGCGGCCTTTATACATCTATTTGTCGGGTTATTTACTTATTTATGGGATGTCCCGAAAGTTCCCCTTAAAATTAAAATAAGGGTTCAGTTCTTCATTCTTCACTCTCCAGCAGATTCTGTCAAGCATGAAGAACTGAACCTTCTGGCACTTGATAACCATTTAATATTACCGAAAATACTTGACTAAACGTCTTAAATGGCATATTAATTTTATACATTTAGCATAGAATCAGCCTCTAAAGATCCTTTCTTTAATGGTGAGGAATATCTGTGTATTATCGATTAAAATGACTATTAATTATAAAAAAATTGAGTTTTTTCAAAATGAACTTTTAAGCTGGTTTAAAGATAATGGGCGAGCTTTTCCATGGCGTAAGCCAAAAATGACAACTTACCAGGTAATTATTTCTGAAATATTACTACAAAGGACAAAGGCTGAGACCGTTGCAAAATTTTTGCCTTATTTTTTAAAAGAGTATCCCAATTGGAAAAAAATTGGAACTGCCACAGAAAATGAACTTGAGGCATTACTTAAACCCCTTGGCCTACAATCTCAACGTTCAAAAAGATTATTCAAACTATCACAAGCGATAAAAGAGCGAAAAGGCAGATTCCCTAAAAAACGTTCAGAAATAGAGAAGATTCCAATGATGGGCCAATATATAACCAATGCATATGAACTATTTATTTTAAATAAAAAATTGCCTTTACTCGATGTCAATATGGCAAGATTACTTGAACGATTTTTTGGTCCCCGAAAATTATCAGATATTAGGTACGATACTTATCTGCAGGATTTAGCATGTCGTGTTGTAAATACACACAATCCAAAAGAAATTAATTGGGCAATTCTTGATTATTCAGCGATAGTATGTAAATCTAAAACCCCTTTATGTGATGGCTGTATGTTATCATCAAAATGTAGCTCAAAAAAATAATGGATAGCTGTTTATGAAATCTTCAACACCAAAGAGATATATTGATTTATTTTCAGGTTGCGGTGGTCTTTCTTTGGGCTTGCACAATGCAGGGTGGGAGGGGTTATTTGCCATTGAAAAAAGTTCTGATGCATTTGAAACGCTTGAGCATAATTTAATTAATAAGCTTAATCATTATAACTGGCCAGAATGGTTACCAGTAAAAGCCCACGATATTAATGATACCTTATCAAAATTCCGAAAAAATTTAATAGGACTTCGTGGTAGTGTAGACATGGTCGCTGGTGGCCCTCCGTGCCAGGGTTTTTCCATGGCAGGAAGAAGAAAAGAAGATGATTCAAGGAACAAATTAATTAACTCTTATATATCTTTCATTAAGTTAGTAAAACCTAAAATTATTTTTTTTGAAAACGTAAGGGGCTTTACCATAAGCTTTAAAGGCAATGCTGATCGTGGCAAAATTTATTCTGAGTATGTGATAAAGGCCCTTGATAAGGCTGGATATAATGTTCAAGGAAAACTTGTCGATTTTTCTAATTATGGAATCCCGCAGAAAAGAACCCGTTTTATTCTTGTTGGCATAAAAAAAAGTATTGATTCAGATAATTCAATAACGAATATTTTTTTTGAAAATATTAATGATAATAAGGGTGAGTTTTTAAAAACTAAGGGCTTAAATATCCCTGTTTCGCTTGAAGAAGCGATATCAGATCTATTAGAAAAAAATGGTACTGTTGAATCTCCTGACAGCAAAAACTTTAAAGCGGGAAAATATTCAAAAGCGATAACAAAATACCAGCAATTAATGCGTTATGGAAAGCACAATGGAACTATCCCCGATAGTCACAGGTTTGTAAATCATTCTAAAAAAACCCAGAAAAGGTTCCAGTATGCTATCGACAATGAGTTGGGACCAAAAGAATACCAGTTGTATTTCAATTTAAGTAAAAGCGGTACAAAAAAACTCCTGGGCGATGAACCAACACCCACACTGACAACTTTGCCTGATGATTATATCCATTACTGTGAACCAAGGATTTTGACTGTGAGAGAATATGCTAGGATTCAATCATTCCCGGACTCTTATGAATTCACTGGAAATTATACAACTGGAGGAATCAACCGAAAGAATGATTGCCCTCGTTATACTCAGGTAGGGAATGCTGTACCTCCACTTTTTGCTGAAGCAATTGGTCGAGCCCTAAAAGAGTTAGCCTCCTAAAAGGAGATGATTACACCTGATGAACAAAACCCTCTACTTTAAAACCAACACGCTTCTAAAAAATCTCGTTGGGAAAGATCTAATCAACGATGATAACATTGCGATTATTGAGTTAGTAAAAAATAGCTATGATGCAAAATCCAAAGAAGTGCTTGTAAGATTCACTAAGTTTTTAACAAAGGAGAAATCAACAGCATCAAGCCAAATAATTATTGCAGATGAAGGGTCTGGGATGGACTTTACAGATATCGAAGATAAATGGCTCAACATTGCCTACTCTGAGAAAAAACTACTAGAGCAAGAAAATGGAGCCTATTTAGCTGGAAACAAAGGTATAGGAAGGTTTTCCTGTGACAGATTAGGCGAGCAACTCGATCTTCTCACGCGTAAGAAGGGTGGAGACCTACTTCATCTGCAAATTCAATGGTCTGATTTTGAGATTGAAGGCAATAAAGATCTTACAATCCAGAAAATACCCCTAACTTTTAGTACAGTCGAGGATGCTCAAGCAGCTAAGTTAGCAGGCATCCAGCAGTTCCCTGAACATGGAACTGCTTTAGTTATTTCAAAGCTAAGAAGTTTCTGGGATCGGGGGCGACTTAGAGAACTCAAGACCTCATTAGAAAAATTTTTGAATCCAAATCAATTATTTTCACGTAATCAGTTTAAAATTAATCTTTCTATTCCTGCTTTTGAAAAAGCTGATAAAGGCAAAAGTTATCCTGATCGCGTCAATGGGGAAATCCAAAACCAGATTTTTGAAAAGCTGAAGTTCAACACCACATATATTGATGCTAAAGTTTCTGATGACAATAAAACAGTTTCAACTGTTCTTCATCATGAAGGAGAGAAAGTGTTTGACCTTGTAGAGCGGAATGGTTCTTACCCATTACTATCAGGGGCTCATATTGTAATTTACTACCTCAATCCATATAAGAAAGCCTACTTCAAACGACAAACTGGTGTTCGGTCTGTTGATTTTGGATCTACCTTTCTTTTTTTAAATGGCTTTCGTATTGCTCCCTATGGCGACAGAGGTAACGACTGGTTAGGTCTTGATGTTCGAAAAACCCAAGGTACAACACGATATTTAAGTAGTCGCGATGTTGTAGGACGGATCGAGATAAGTGGGAGTGAGGAAGAGTTCAAGCCTATCTCAAGCCGGGAAGGTTTGAAGAAAACAGCTTCATTTAATCAACTTCGTGAAGATTTCTTTCTTGCTATACTCAGAAAGCTGGAAAGGTTTGTCGTCGAAGGTCTCCAATGGGATAGTGTTCCAATAGAAATGCGTCAAAAGTTACGCAGAAGCGAAGGCTACGACTGGAATAATACAGTAGAAGAATATTCGGAATCCTGGGAGCGTAAACAGCAACGAATTGCTCTATCTATTATGACTCTTATCGGATCATCTCCAGATCGAATTATTAGTTTTTGGTTTAATCCAGCACTTCTTGAAGGGATTTGTGAAAGCAGACAAGAAGAAGTAAAGAGTCTTTTGGCAAACATTGAAGGTTTTGAACCTGATAAAATTGATACAAATTTGACAAGACGTCTTTTAAAAATAAAAGCATTTATCAGTAAGAAGGAAGAAGAAGCCAAGGTTGCAAAATCAGTTGCGGCTGATCTGCGCGTAGAAGTAGCCAAGCAAGATAAAAAGATAAGTAAACTTGAAGTAGAAACCGAGACTTATCGCGCTCAAACATTATTTCTTCAGCAGGTAACATCTCTTGATGTCAAACAATTGATGTCATATCATCATCAGATAAACCTTGATGCTACTATTGTTAATAACTATACCGCGAAGGCCATCAAAGAACTTCGCAACATTCCCAAATCTAAAACTGTCATAAATATATTACAGAAAGCATCCTTAGCCAATAAACGGATAACTGCCATTGCCCAGTATGCCACAAAGGCAAACTTCCGTTCTGGAACAAAGAAAGAAAATACTGACATACCCGCCTTCTTTGAACAATATCTGCTTCGTGTTGCAACAGACTTTATCGCAGTTGGCTTAAAACTTAATGTGTCAAACACAGTAGAGGAGCTATTTGAGATAAAAGCAAGCCGCATTGAGCTTTCAATTTTGATTGACAATATCATCAGCAACGCCAGTAAAGCACAAGCAAAAAAACTTGCGGTCACAATTTCTAAAAAATCGACAAATGCCTTAAGAATCTCTTTTGTTGATGATGGCAAAGGGTTATCCGAAAAACTCCCAAGTATTGATTCGATGTTTGAAATGGGCATCACCACAACTTTTGGCTCAGGACTCGGTCTTTATCATGCCCAGAGTATAATAAAGAGAATTGACGGAAAAATCACCGCTATACCTATAGAGCCGAATGGTATGGAAATTGTTGTGGAGGTTATTAGATGAGGCTTAGCTTTTCCGTGCTTTGGTTTGATGACAGTGAAGATTATTTTGATTCTTTAGACTTAGAGCCACTAAAAGAAGAAATTTCAACATGGGGTTTCTGTCCAACAATCGATAAAGTTACAACCCCCGAAGAATTTAAAGATCGCTCACCCTTTGAACCATACGATTTGATTGTTGTAGACCGTAATTTAGAGGGTTACGATGACGGACAAGTATTCATTGCTGACATAAGAGATCATGCAATATTTACGGAAGTCATATTCTACACCGCTGGCACTGCTAGCGATTTATGGGATGCAATACGTGAGAAGAAGCTAGAAGGCGTATTTGTCTCATCTCGAAATGAAATATTAGCAAAAATCTCACAAGTAGGTCGCCAATCAATCCGAAAAATTCTTGATATAGAAAATATGCGTGGAATCGTAATGGCCGAAGTTGGTGAATTGGATCTCCTACTTGAAAAGATAATTGCAATTGGTGTCGAAGGGTTACAAGCAGAGCAACGCTATCGAATATATAAAAGATTTCACGAAAACGCAACTAAACAACATAAAGATCATGATCAGGCCCTATCTGCGTTTATTGAAAAACCAGGGGTCATTAGTATGCTCACACTTTGCGATAGTGATAAGCGATGGCAAAACTTCAACCGTCTATGGAAATCCCATGACAAGTTAAAAGAAAAAGAAAGAATAGGTGATTATGTTGTTGAAGTACTGCATCCTCGAAACTTTCTCGCTCATGGAAAACCTGTACCTCACGAGAATGGAGGATACCTTTTTCACTATCGTAAGAAAGAATATCTCTTTGACGATAAAAATAGTCTGGAACTTCGACAAACGATACTTAGATACAAAAAAACATTTTCTGGAATTATTGATTTAATCAAAGAGGGATGAATCTGGTTTAAATAAATGAAAATGGAGAACTTGGGGACGCTCCTATCTGTTTTTTTTAATTTTCTGTCATAGCCTCGAAACTCTTCGTATTATGCTGCTTACAGGGGTCAGTGGGGCAAGTCCGCTTTTGACTCTTGAGTATTTTTTTAACGTGGGTATGCACTTGACTCCACCACATTAAAGGTATCTATGTGATTATAAGGATTTTTTTGTCTTTTTGGCCGCCCACCCAAAAAATGATCGAAAATATAACGAATTCAATCTGTTAAAAAGAATCAGGGGGAGTCAAGTGCATACCCATTTTTTTTCAATAGCAACAAGTAAATCCAGATGACTGAATGAGAGTTTCAAAACAAGATCATTCGGGTGTTTTGATTGAGGAGACAGCGTCTTCCCTGTTTGAGGGTATACCTTATAAAACAGTCGATAACGGTTTAGTTCTCTCTTTTGGGTACGAGGTATATGACCTAAAGATTGAGCGAGTTTTTCAATTAGCTTGTCTTCATATTTAGCTCTATCACTTCCAAGGAGTTCATATTTGTGGATATACCCACCGATCATCCAATTACGCAGAGTCGTTCGGAATAACCGGTTTGAAAGAGTGCCAGCCTTTTAAAATCCGACTTTATCCCATTATTATGTGCCTCAAAATCAATTCGCAAACGATAATTTTTAAAAACTTATTAAATCCTTTTCTGCTTCATTATAAATTTCATCGATGCTTTTCTGAATGTTGATTGTGTGCTTGATAGCTGTTGCTACTTACATTCCACACCTTTTTTTGCATACACAGCCCAATTTTTTATTATATGATAACAGCAAGATAAAATAATATTAGTAAAATTTAAGAGAATTAAGGACTAAGGTATAGACAACCCCCTCCCCAATATGGCATATAGGCTAAAAATAGATATGTCATTAAAAGGGAGGGCATATGAGAGCGCCGCTTGAAGTTGAGAAAGCAATTGAGAGGGAAAAGATAACTGCTTATGTTGTCAGCCACTTGCCAATCGTAAAAGCCTATGCTGTTAAGATGGGTCTTGTTGATATTATCAATCAGCTTATTCCCAGCAAGATGGATGTGGAGCCAGGGATAATCTTTCTGGGAATGGTTATGGATACGCTATCTGGGCGAACTCCTCTTTATCGTTTAGATGAGTTTTTTCAAGATCAGGACACAGAAC
>JAFDFV010000057.1 GCA_019309665.1 Deltaproteobacteria bacterium
CGGAGTTATATATGGGAAAATGTATAAATCATCCTGACCGAGAAACAGAAATTATGTGTTCTAAGCATAATATATATTTGTGCGAGGAATGTTTTGTATGCCGTGATCCTGAAATATACTGTAAATACCGGTCATCTTGCCAGATATGGTTTATAAGTCAATCACCTGATGAAAAATGGGGCGATGGCGAAACATGAAAACAAATTCGCGCTAAGGGCTTTTGAGCAAGCCCTTAGGAACGGGGAAAGGTTATGCTTTAGGAAGTATTCTGTTTTTTATCTGATCAAGAGACTCTTTAACAGTGTACAGTACTGTGAATTTTTCTTCCAGTGTTTTGACCAGTTGAGCCAGTTTTTCATGTTCCATAGGCTTAATGCGAATGTAAACATTTCTGTAGTCTTCATCTGCAAGGTCATAGCTGGTTACAATGCTGACCATACGACCACCAAAGCTTCGAATTACATCGCCTACCTCTTTCACTGATCCTGGTTTATCTTCCAGACAAAAAGCAAGTTGAACATTGCCTTTGTAAACCCCTGAAATATATATCAGCGCTTTAAATATATCTGTTTGGGTAATAACTCCTATTAGATTGTGCTGATCGTTTACTACCGGGAGCCCTGAAATTTTGTTTTCAAGCATCAACACGGCTGCGAATTCTACGGTTTCATCCGGTTTAACATAAACAACATCCTTTGACATTGATTCTTTGACTTTAACCTCAGATAAAAGATAATTTATTTCATATATATCTAATGTGGTCGCTGTTGATGGACAGGCTTCTTTTAAATCAGTATCAGTAACGATTCCTACCAATTTCCCCTTTCGGACTACAGGAAGACGACGGATATTGTTTTCTTTCATGAGAGTATAAGCTTTCATCATAGAAGTTTCCTCGTCAACTGAAATTACCTGATTTGCTATCCATCCTTGAACCAGCATAATATTTCCTCCGTCCTTCTTAGATGATGATGATAGAAAACGAATAGTTTTAAAATTAAGTACCTAAAATGCCTAAAGTTATGGTACGCCTTCGGCGTGCTATAGATTTTTAGGGCTTGGTTATAAGTTCACATATAAACAAAGTGAGCAAAGTTGTATGGTAAAAAAAATAAAACCGGCAGCGCCGAAGGTGCATTCCTCAACTTTAGGCACTTTGTTCCTTATGTTCCTTAGCTTAAAGACTCATAAAACTCCATAATATTGCTGCCGCAATTGCTGAGCCTATAACACCGGATATGTTAGGCGCCATTGCATGCATAAGGAGAAAATTTGTTGGGTCCTCTTTTTGTCCAACCATCTGAACAACCCGTGCGGAATTAGGAACAGCGGATACTCCTGCGGCGCCTATAAGGGGGTTGATTTTTTTTCGTAAAAAAAGATTCATAATCTTTGCGAATATAACTCCTGCGGCTGTTGCAATAGCAAAGGAAAATGCACCCAGCGCAAAAATACCGATAGATTGACGAGTCAAAAACACATCGGCCTGTGTGCTGGCACCAACAGTTACGCCAAGCAATATAGTAACAATATCAATCAAAGATGTCCGGGCAGTTTTGGCAAGACGTTCCACAACAACACATTCCTTTAAGAGGTTTCCAAAAAACAGCATTCCAAGCAAGGGCAATGCGGCCGGCGCCAAAAAACAGCAAAGCAGAAAGCCGACAATGGGGAAAATAATTTTCTCTTTTTTTGATACTTCTCGGGGCTCTTCCATCCTGATAAGCCGTTCTTTACGAGTGGTAAGAAGTCTCATGATAGGAGGCTGGATTACCGGTACCAAAGCCATATAGGAATATGCCGCTACAGCTATCGGCCCTATCAGCCTTGGAGCAAGCATAGCGGTAAGAAAAATCGCAGTGGGCCCATCGGCTCCTCCAATAATACCGATGGATGCAGCTTCATTGGGGGGAAATCCGATTGCAAGCGCTCCCAGAAAAGTAGTAAAAATACCTATCTGGGCAGCAGCCCCTAAGAGCATTAATACAGGTCGCGCAAGCATTGTAGAAAAGTCGGTTAATGCACCAATGCCTAAAAAAATCAATGGAGGATAAATATCATGCGTTACGCCATAATATACATAGTTCAAAAAACTTCCGCTTTCATAAATTCCAAGACCAAAATCCTTGATTACAGGGATATTGCCGATCAACATGCCAAAGCCTATTGGTACAAGCAAAAGAGGCTCATACTGTTTCGCTACTCCGAGATAAATAATTGTTATACCAACCAGAATCATTATTATATTACGGTAGTCAGCTAACGCAAAGCCGGTATTAGATAAAAATTCTATTAACAGGTTTTCCATTGATTAAGTACTACTCCTTTTTTCTTCCAACTGTTTGTTCCATACATAATAACCGTTTTCATCCGGTATAATCAATTCGCACTTAAGTAATTCATTGACAGTTGAATGTGGACGGGAAAGCCCGCATTTTCCAGAAAGATCAAGAAGTTTTGGAAGCGGAAATGGTTCGCCGATCCATTCAATCAAGAGCTTGAACTGACGTGAAGCCCTTTGAACGTCTTGAGGTATGGCCAGATCTGAGACTGACGGTGTCTTTTGATCTTTTTGTTGTGTTTTTTTTACACGTTGATAAGATGTATATTTTTTATCCCATAGTTCGATTAACTTGTGAATCCGGGAAACTGCAAAAGATAGAAGTATAAGACTTACAAAGACTATTGAGATCCCGATAACAGAAATACCAAGTCCATCATGGGCTATTATTGCTTCAAAGCCAAACAATTAATACCTCCTTTTTTCCCAAGTCCCTGTCATATAAGGCATTCTTTCCAAAACTATTTCATTGATTTTTCGCATGATTTTGTCGCCAAGAGCCGAATTGCTTTGAACAAGACGCAAAAACTCCTGACCCTGCATAAACAGCACCAGACCATCCGTAAGGGCAACTGCCGTGGCTGTATAGCGGAAAGGACTAACAACTGTTGACAGGCCGATAATATTACCTTTATTGTGCAGAGTAAACGAGCGTTCTTCGTTAAAAGAAAGCATAAAATTACCTGATAGAATAATGAAAAAAGTACTGGCGATCTCACCCTTTCGCGTTAAGACTTCTCCCTCAGTAACTTTCATCGGGTGCATTAGTGGGGCTATCTGTTCCAGCTCGCCAAAATTTAGACCAGCAAAAAGATCTAATGATTTGAGAGTTTGGATGTCGGTTGACATCATTTGATCCTTTCGAACTTTAGATTATAAAACAAAAAGTCTTCAGGATGCATATATTAATTTTATAGGCTTACTGAAGACTTTTTGCAATGGTTTCAAAAAACTAGTATAAAAAAATAGTTGAATCCGGATCATCTATCCATTAATGTATTTTTCATATAAACACCGCGTATTTTAGATACAATCATATTTATTTTAGTAATATATGCTTTTTTAAAAGTCAACAAAACATCTTGTTAGTAACTACTCAGGTGGATAGACTGAAGCCTGAAGTCTATCAATTATCACAAAACAACTCGCTTGAAAGACAAAAACCACGTAAAAGAATTTTTTAAATTGATTTGACCTATAGGCAATGATATGTCCTGATTTGGAATATTTGAGTGTTTGCAGCATTAAGGGCTCGGTCAAAAATAATATGTGTTAGTATGACTTCAAATTATTGTATCCTCATTGTCGGCTATATTTTTGGTTTTTACATGGCCTGGAATATAGGCGCAAACGATGTGGCCAACTCTATGGCTTCTGCTGTTGGGGCCAAGGCTATAACAATACGCCAGGCAGTATTTATCGCCGGTATATTGAATGTTCTTGGTGCAATCTTTATTGGATCGCATGTTACAAATACGATTCGTAAAGGTATTGTTTCAGCCGAAATTCTTGCAGATCCTCACGTGGCTTTGATTGGAGCTCTTTCAGCTTTGCTTGCTGCAGCTTTGTGGGTCAGTTTTGCTACTTGGAAGTCCCTTCCTGTTTCAACAACCCATGCGATTGTCGGAGCTATGATTGGTTTTGGAATAATGGCAGGTGGTTTTTCAGTAATTAAATGGGGCAAACTAGCAGCAGTTGTAATAAGCTGGATAATTTCTCCTTTTTTCAGCATTATTATTGCCTTTATAATATTTAAGATTATTGTCAGACTGATAATTTCTAAGAAGAATCAATTTACTAAAGCACTTAATTTATCACCTTATTTTGTCGGTATAACTTTATTTGTAATTATTTTATCGTTTCTTTTTAAGACCCCCATTGGCAAAAAGCTTTCCATTGAAACTCCGGCCGCATTAGCTGTTTCACTAATTCTGTCAATTATTTTCGGTATAATATGTAAAAACCTCCTGTCCCGTTTTATCAAGAAAAAATCGACAAATACCGCGGAAACTATTTTTAAACGTATCCAGATCGGAACATCCTGCTATGTTGCTTTGGCGCAGGGTGCAAATGATGTGGCCAATGCAATAGGGCCTCTTGCAGTAATATATTTTATTGTAAAAACAGGAAATGTCGGAGCCACCGTGCCTGTACCTTTTTTTCTCCTTTTTTTTGGTGGAATAGGCATAGCAAGCGGCATAGCAATGGCCGGTCATCGTGTAATGGATACAATAGGTTCGAAGATCACTACGTTAAGTAATACCCGAGGTTTTGCTATCGATTTTGCTGCTGCAACCACAGTGCTGGTTGCTTCAAAAATGGGACTTCCGGTTTCTACGACTCATGCAACAGTAGGCGGAGTGCTTGGTGTTGGGCTTGCGAGAGGTATTGAAGCAGTTAATTTTCGTATAATATTTAAAATTATGTTATACTGGATTTTAACGGTACCTGCTGCGGCTCTTACCAGTATGGCTATTTTTAAAATACTTCAACTCATTTTATAAAGGATAGAGTTATGCGAATACCATTTATGTCTATGTTTGTAGCATCGCCTTTTGATGGATTGCAGGAGCATGCGGAGAAGGTAAAAGAATGTGCATGGGCTTTTCAACAGGCAATGGAATGTCATATTGCAGATAAATGCAGAACGTTTGAAGAATTCAGGCAGAATGTTGTTAAAATGGAAAGTGAGGCAGATGCCATTAAGCGTCGCATTAGAGGGCATCTGCCGAAGGGCACTTTGATGCCGGTAGATAAGTTCCAGTTATTCAGGTACTTGAGAGAACAAGATAGAGTTCTTGATGCAGTGGAGAATTCTCTGAACTGGTTATCATATAGAAGCGAACCAGGTATTCCGGAAAAACTTCAAAAGGAGTTTTTTCTTCTTGTAGATGCAAATATTGATCCTATCGAAGAATTGAGCATTATGGTATTAGAGGCGAGAAAGTATTTTAAAAATTTTTCAGAAAAACAAAGGACTCTTGTCAAGGATATTATCCGAAATCTTCGCCGGCAGGAGCATGAAGCAGATAAAGTCGAAGCAATGTTAAAAGCTAAGATACTTAATATGGATATTGATCCTGTTACAATATTTCATATGATAAGGTTGGCTGAAATAATTGGATCCATTGCAGATCATGCTGAAAATGCCGGTGATATGATGCGGGCGATGATAGCAAAATAGAGCCAATTTCAAAACGTCCCATTTTGCCCAATCTCTGCGTCAGGCTCAAATTTTAATCCTCGAAATACTCAATGTATTCCTGTGGTTAAAATTTTCGCCTTCCTTGACCTTGAACAAACTGAAACGTTTTGAAACGGACTCCATAGGCTTATTTTTTTATAAATCGGGAATCCTCATCCTCGTTTCCTTTGCGCTTTTGACCCTTTGGGTTTCCGTGTAATTTTTTTTTCGTATTGATCAACTTCGTCCAAAAGGACTTCGATCAACTCCTCCTGTGGAAACTTTTTAACCACCTTTCCTTTCTTGAAAAGAATTCCTGTACCGTCACCACCGGCAATACCGATATCAGCCTCTTTGGCTTCTCCCGGTCCGTTTACGACACAGCCCATGATCGCTAGTTTGATGGGTAATGTCTTTGTCATAAGTGTCTTTTCAACGCACTCAACAATATCAAACAGATTGATCTTGCATCGGCCACAGGTTGGACAGGAAATGATCTCGGGCCCGCGGCGGCGAATATCCAGCGCTTTTAAAATTTCATACCCTACCCGGACTTCTTCAACCGGGTCGCGAGTCAGGGAAACACGAATCGTATCGCCGATACCCTCGGCCAGAAGCATTCCGATCCCCAGAGAGGACTTGACAATCCCCGGATAAAGGGAACCAGCCTCGGTCACACCCACATGAAGGGGAAAATCTGTTTTTGTCGAAAGAAGGCGATAGGCATCGACCGTTCGACGAACATCGGATGCTTTTATTGAAACCTTGATCTGTTGAAAGTCCAGGGATGTGAAAAAATCAATATGCCGGAGGGCACTTTCAACCATCGCCTCGGGGCTCACACCCTTATATTTTTTCAATAGATCTTTCTCAAGAGAGCCGGAATTCACGCCGATTCGAATCGGAGTTTTGTATTCCTTTGCACAGTCGGCGACCGCCTTTAAATTTTTGATGCTTCCAATGTTCCCTGGATTAATTCGCAGTCCGTCGGCACCGGCGTGTATTGCAGCGACAGCCAAACGGTAATCAAAATGTACGTCTGCAATAAGCGGAATCGATATTTTTTTCTTTATCGAAGCGATCGCCGTCGTCGCTTCCTCATCGGGTACCGCCACCCTTATCATTTCACAGCCCGCCTCTTCCAGGCGCTTTATCTGCGCAATCGTAGATGAGATATCCTGGGTAAATGTGTTTGTCATGGACTGCACCACAATGGGCGCATTGCCACCAACCTTTACCTTTCCGACCTGAATCATCCGCGTTTTTTTACGGTTTATTATCGAAGACATCGTAGATATATTATGAGTTGAGGAATAGAGACCTTTAAAAAACGCCCCTTTTGGCCCAATTTCTGTGTCAGGCTCAAATTTTAATCCTCAAAATACGATAATGTATTCCTGTGGTTAAAATCTTCGCCTTCCTTGAACTTGAACAAAAATGAGCATTTTGCAAAGGTCTCGGATAATGATGAATATTGATCGATACAGTCCGCAACAACCTTTTTATTTCTTTTTTTAATTTTTTATACTCCAATTCTTGCGGAAAAACAATTACAAAACCATCGTGCCCGTTTCACTGGCAAACTTAAAAGATGGGGCCTACCCCATGACAGGGTTGATATCTTCTTCTATAAAATGGTATGATCCTAAAAAATAATTTTATTCTTGCATATATAAAAATCAAAGCTTCAAATGAAGGTCCGCCGCTATTATGGGCAGGCGGGTTAGGGAGTAAAACAATGGGATCAGGAGACGGCAAACAATTTTCCGGAAAATATGGGTCTGATGCAAAGCCCGACCGGTCAATCCGAGATTTAATTTTAAAACGGGAGCAAAGCGGTGAACTCCCCTGCGCGGTCGCATTTGAAATCGCAAAGGATCATGGGGTTGCGCCAGTCGAAGTCGGGAAAAATATCGATTTGCTCAATTTTAGTCTGGTTAAATGCCAGCTTGGATTATTTGGTTATCACCCGAAAAAAAAGATCGTAAAATCCCTTCCCACCGTGGCTCAAGATTTAAAAGATGCAATTCGGGAAGCGCTGGTCGAGGGAAGACTGTCATGCGAAAAAGCATGGAGGATTGCATCCCGATTAAAGGTTCCCAAAATGAAGGTCAGCGGAGCATGTGAAACCATGGGGATAAAGATCAAACCGTGCCAATTGGGAGCGTTCTAATTGCATTCTGCGGAAGAACTGATACACAAGGTGGCCGAAAGAGAAATTGAAGTCACGATCGCGGATAGCAATATTGGTCGGCTTAACCGGCACTACTACCCCCAGTCCATTGTAGCCGATCCAATAAGTGAAAAAGAGGAACTACTCACGTAGTCAGGCTGAAGCTGTTTAGACTGAAGGCTGAAGGGGTCAGAAAAGCACGATTGCCGTATTTTGGCGGAAATATCTGATTCTTGCATCAAACATGGCTTTAAACTGCGCTTTTTTCTAACAGTCTTCAGCCTTCAGCCTATCCACCTGAGTAGTTACAAAAAGAGTATCTAGGGCCTGAATGAAAACTGTCTTTTTCACCAATATGTGAAACAGATTCTGATTTACTTCGATATTCTGAGGCGTCCGGCCATAGAATGCAAAACCGTTGCCCCTCATCAAAAAGAAAGGATTGACTCCCTGAAAATCCCCAGCCCTAAAAAGAATGGGTCATGCCGTTATCATCAGATCAAGGTTATATCTCGAGCCATGAATCCGAGTATAGAGACTTTCCGAGGATAACACGGGTTGTGTTTACATAATCCTTGAGTTCTTTTGAAAGACCGGCCATGTCCGGCTCTTGACCGTCCATTACCCCGTAGATCACATCCACGATATCCTGACGGTTGCCTCTGGCAATATCGGTCAACTTATCATCCAGAGGATCTGAAATTACCGAATACATCCCGTTTTTCATGAGCATGACCATATAAGTCTGGTTGAGAATGGGCCGAAGATGAACC
>JAFDFV010000058.1 GCA_019309665.1 Deltaproteobacteria bacterium
CTGCGAAGAAATAGGCCTTTTAGGCGCCAAACATCTTGATTACAGCCTGATTACAGCAAGCTACGGCTATACGCTGGATGCCACCGATACAGAAGGTATAGTCACACGGGCACCTGCTGCAAACCGTATTGAGTTTAAAATACACGGCAAAGATGCCCATGCAGGGGCTGCGCCTGAAAAAGGGATAAATGCCATCTGTCTTGCAAGCAAGGCTATAGCAGCCCTTGATATCGGCAGAATCGACCATGAAACTACATGCAACATCGGCATAATCAAAGGCGGAATAGCCACAAATATAGTTCCAGGCATGGTTACTGTTAAAGGTGAGGCCAGAAGCCATGATAAAGAAAAGCTAAGAAAAATTACGGCTGAAATAGTATCATCTTTCAAAACTGTTGTTGATGATTATAAAAATCCTGTTTCAGATGATAAACTCCCTTGTCTTGAAATTTCTATTGAAAATGAATTTCCATTAACTAACATTCCTGACGATACCCCTGTTGTAGCTCTTGCACGTAAAGCCGCTAAAAATCTTGGAAGAAATATGGCTTCCAAGATAAGCGGCGGAGGCGCGGACGCAAATATTTTTTTTGAAAAAGGTATTACTGTCGGCGTTCTCGGAACCGGGATGCGGGATATGCATACAGTGCGTGAGTCTATAAAACTTGATGATATGGTTCGTACAGTTGAACTTTTACTTGAAATAATCAGAGTCCATTCCAAGGAATTGTAATATGTTAGCCTATTTTGATTGTTTCTGCGGCATAAGCGGCGACATGACACTGGGAGCCTTTATCGACATTGGAGTTCCTTTAAACTGGTTGAAGGATTCCCTTGAAAAACTCCCATTAAAAGGTTTTGATTTATCTGTTGAATCAATTTCCCGAAGTGGAATTAAAGCCCAAAGTGTTCATGTCATTTCAAAGGATAATATAAAATCCAGGCATTATTCTGAGATTAAAGCTCTTGTCCAAAACAGCCCTCTGTCTCAAAACGTAAGGGAAAAGAGTCTTGAAATTTTTGAAAGGCTTGCAATAGCTGAATCTGAAATACACGGACAGCCCAAAGAAAAAGTTCATTTTCATGAACTGGGGGGCATTGACGCTATCGTAGATATTGTAGGAACAGCTCTTTGTCTGGAATATCTGGGTATTGAAAAAATAGTTTCATCGAGAATTCCTTTAGGCAATGGTTTTGTCTCCTGTCAACACGGGACACTGCCCGTTCCTGCTCCTGCAACCCTTTCAATCCTGAAAGGAATTCCTGTTTATGGGACAGAAATTCCGCACGAGCTGGTTACGCCGACCGGCGCGGCAATTATTGCCTCTATTGCTGACTCATTTGAAGAAATTCCAGACATTATAGTTGAAAAAACAGGATATGGGGCAGGAAAACGCGACCTTAAAACAATACCGAATCTTTTGCGGATTATTATTGGAACAAAAGAGACACTTACTTCAGACTTTCAAAAAGACAGGGTTTCAGTAGTTGAGACGTGTATTGATGATATGAATCCGGAATTTTTTGGCTTCTTGATGGATCGCCTGTTTGAAGAAGGAGCTATAGATGTTTACTTGATTCCTGTGTATATGAAAAAAAACAGACCGGGCACAATGATTCAGGTTCTGTGTATGGAAAATAGAAAAAAAAGTATAATAAATCGTATTTTATCTGAAACCACATCATTAGGTGTAAGACATTATGATGTTCAAAGATTTAAACTTGCTCGGGAGAATATAACTATAAAAACGAGTTATGGCGATGTCCAAATAAAACGCATAAAAGCTCCAAACGGATCTGTGCGGCTTGTGCCTGAATACGAAGTTTGTAAAAAAATCGCCATAGAAAGAGGTATCCCGTTAAAAATTGTATATGACACTATATCGAAAGAAGCTGTTGAAATAGTGAGCTTACCAGCTAACAATACCTTGACAAAACTCATACCTGCTTATAGAACCTGTGCATGAATTTTAAAGACAAATCGGTCATGGTGCTTGCGACCGGTTTTTTTGCCGGCTACATTCCTTTTGCACCTGGTACTTTTGGATCCATCGTGGGGCTTCCCATTTGTTTTCTTCTATCTAAAACCAAATTATCGGTTGCTATTCTGTTTATTTTAATATTTATTTTTTTTGCCATATGGATATCGAACAGAGCTGAAAAAATATTAAAACAAAACGATCCAGGATGTATTGTAATTGATGAAATAGCAGGTATTATGATAGCGCTTCTTGGCCTGCCATTTAATATAATTTCCATTGCTGCCGGTTTTGTAACATTCAGATTTTTTGATATCTTGAAACCTTTTCCAATTCGGTATATAGAAAGAAGATTTGCCGGAGGTACCGGTGTTGTTATGGATGATCTGATGGCAGGTGTTTACAGTAATATTGTACTGAGACTTTTATTTATATACCTCGGAAGGTTATAAATTATAAGCTGTGGCCTTTCGAGGCACTAACTAAAGGGATAAATTAATTTGAAACAGAAAAACTCATCAAAAAAGGAAATCAAACCTAAAAAAAGCAATCTCAGAGAAAACATTGAAGCAATAATTCTGGCGATTATAATCGCCTTATTCGTAAGGACTTTTATAATTCAGGCTTTTAAAATTCCTTCCGGCTCAATGAAAAATACTCTTCAAATTGGAGATCACATCCTGGTAAACAAATTTATTTACGGAGTCAAACTTCCGTTTACCAGTACTACGATCATTCCATACAAAAATCCTCAAAGAGGAGACATCGTTGTTTTTAAATTCAAGGAGGACCCTAAAAAGGATTTTATTAAAAGAACAATAGGTGTCCCTGGAGATGTTATTGAAATCCGGAACAAGGAACTCTATGTAAACAAAAAGCATCTTGAACAAGACTATGCGATTTATACGGATCTTCATATAATTCCAAAAGCCATGCAGCCCAGAGATAATTTCGGACCGGTTACAGTACCTGAAGATTCGATTTTTGTAATGGGAGATAACCGTGATCACAGCTATGACAGCAGGTTTTGGGGCTTTGTGGATCTGAAAGATGTTAAGGGAAGGGCTTTTATAATATATTGGTCCTGGGATAATGACAATTTCGGGGTCAGATGGGGCAGAATTGGGAAAATTTTAGAATAAAACAGGCGAATAATGCGGTTTACAAAAAAAGATATTCTGGACATGGAGTCCCTTTCTGTTGACGAAATCAACCTGATTCTGGATACAGCATACAAAATGAAAGAAATTTCGATAAGGCCAATTAAAAAAGTTCCAACTTTGAGGGGTAAAACAGTAGTTTTATTCTTTTATGAGCCCAGTACCAGGACACGCATATCTTTTGATATTGCCGCAAAAAGGCTGAGTGCCGACAGCCTGTCAATAGCCGCGAGTACAAGCAGCATTGTAAAGGGGGAAACCCTTGCAGACACGGCAAAAACTCTTGAAGCCATGAATCCTGATATCATTGTATTACGGCATTCATCCGCAGGTACTCCCCACCTGCTTGCACGTCTGGTTAAATCCTCTATTATCAATGCCGGAGACGGCATGCATGCTCATCCGACCCAGGCGCTCCTTGACCTGATGACGGTTAGGGAAAAGAAGGGGGAAATTTCAGGGCTGCGAATCGCAATAATTGGAGATATATCACACAGCAGGGTGGCAAGATCAAATATTACAGGCTTTACAAAAATGGGTGCCGAGGTTGTAATCGCAGGTCCTCCGACCATGATTCCAAAAGGCATAGAATCTCTTGGCGCATCAGTTAGTTATAATGTGGACGAGGCTATATGCGATGCTGATGTTATAATGATGCTGAGAATACAAAAGGAACGACAAAAAAGCTTTTTGTTCCCTACCGAACGTGAATACTCAAAAGTCTATGGACTTACAAAAAAAAGGGTGGAAAACGCACGAAACGATGTGCTGATAATGCACCCGGGACCTGTCAACCGGGGAGTTGAAATAGCTTATGAAGTTGTGGATGGCCCGTATTCAATAATTCTTGATCAGGTAACAAATGGCGTTGCCGTCCGCATGGCCCTTTTATATCTGGTATCAGGAGGTGCACGAAATGCTGGTGCTGATTAAAGGCGGAAGAGTCATTGATCCCGGAAACTTAGACGGAATTGTGGATATTCTCATTAAAGATGGGAAAATAGCTGAAATAAAAGAGCAGGGGTCAGGGGTTGAAGAGCAGGGATCAGGGGTTGAAGTTATTGATGCTTCCGGCAAAATAGTTACTCCAGGCCTTATCGATATGCACGTTCATTTGCGTGAGCCGGGTCATGAATATAAAGAAACAATAAAATCAGGCTGCCTGGCGGCTGCCCATGGCGGTTTTACAGCGATCTGCCCAATGCCGAACACAAATCCGGTTAACGACAACGGGCAGATAACCGAATATATATTAAAAAAAGCAGGGGTTGCAGATACAGTCAGAGTTTATCCGGTTGCTGCAATAAGTAAAGGCTTAAATGGAAAATCTCTGTGCGAATATGGAGAGTTAAAAGAAGCAGGGGCAATAGCGTTTTCTGATGACGGCAACCCTGTAAGTAACAGTCAGCTTATGCGAAGGGCTATGGAATATGCAAAGGGATTCAATATGCCCATTATCTCTCACTGCGAAAACCTTGACCTTGCTGCGAATGGAGTAGTTAACGAAGGCGCTGTTGCAACAAGCATGGGACTGGCTGGAATACCCAATGCTGCTGAAAGCATAATGGTTATGCGGGATATAGCTCTTTGCGAACTAACAGCAAGCCGCATCCACATTGCTCATGTCAGCACAAAGGAATCGGTACTGGCGATAAGAAATGCAAAAAAAAGAGGAGTAAAGGTAACTGCTGAAACCGCGCCACATTATTTTACACTGACCGAAGATGCAATAAAAGATTATAATACCAATGCAAAAATGAATCCTCCCCTGCGCTCCAGCCAGGATAGAGAAGCAATTCTAAAAGGACTGGCAGATGGCACTATAGATGTTATAGCAACTGATCACGCGCCCCATTCTTACATTGAAAAAGAGGTGGAATTCGACCAGGCGGCAAACGGTATTATTGGGCTTGAAACCTCTGTTTCTCTATCGTTAAAGCTTGTTCACGATGGTGTTATCTCATTAACAGGCCTTGTTGAAAAGATGTCAACAAATCCGGCAAAAATTTTGGGGCTCGACACAGGGATAACAGCCGGAAGACCCGCTGACATTAGTATCATTGATCCGGACCTATCATATAAAATTGATTCCAGCAAATTCCAGTCGCTCAGCCGGAACACTCCTTTCAATGGCTGGGATATAAAAGGTAAAGCAGTTTTAACCATGGTCGGAGGAAAGATTTTATTTGATGTCAAATAAATCCCAACAAATACTGATTATCGATGATGAGCTTAGTATGCGCAAACTTCTTGAACTAATGCTAAGCAAAGAAGGCTATAAGGTTTCCTGCGCTGAAAACGGGAAAACAGCTATCTCAATGATCAATAAAAAAGATTTTGACCTTTTGCTTTGCGATATAAAGTTAGGCGATATAAGTGGACTCTATGTATTAAGAGCAGCAAAAAAACAGAATCAAAATACTGTGGTAATTATGATTTCCGCCTATGCATCTGCAGAAACCGCAGTTGAAGCCATGAATGAAGGGGCTTATGACTATGTCCCCAAGCCCTTTGATATTGAAGAGCTTAAACAAACCATAAAAAACGCTCTCGATCTTAAAACAATAGAACATGAAAAAGAAATTATTGACAGCGAGCTGAAAAAAAATCTCCACTTTGGCATGATAGTCGGCAACAGCCCACGTATGCTGCATGTCTATGATATGGTAAGGCAGGTTGCTAAAACCAAGACAAATATTCTTATTTCAGGTGAAAGCGGGACAGGTAAGGAATTAATTGCCCGTGCCATACATGAGCAAAGCAGCCGCCGTGATGGACACTTTGTTGCTATAAACTGTGGAGGTATTCCTGAAACTTTAATGGAAAGCGAGCTTTTTGGTCATAAGAAAGGCTCTTTTACAGGTGCAACTCATGATAAAAAAGGGCTTTTTAAGATTGCTGACAAAGGCACTATTTTCCTGGATGAAATTGGGGAATTCAGTCTTCCTATCCAGGTTAAGCTGCTCAGAGTCATTCAGGAAAGGGTATTCAAAGAAGTTGGTGGAAACGAGGATGTATCAGTAGATATAAGAATTATTTCAGCTACCAACAAGAGACTCGAGGACGAAGTTGTTGCCGGAAATTTCAGAGAAGACCTGTTCTATCGCCTTAATGTAATAGAAATTAAGATGCCGCCGCTCCGGGAAAGAAAAAACGACATTCGCGCCCTTGCCCAGCATTTTCTTGAAAAATATTCAAAAGAAATGGACAAGAAAATCACCAAGGTATCTTCATATGCTATTGACTTATTACAGAAATATGACTTCCCTGGAAATATTCGCGAGCTTGAAAACCTGCTGGAACGAAGCGTAGCTCTCTCAAATACAAATATTATTCTGCCTGAAAGTCTTGTCATTTCCATTCATAAACGCAGATGGATTGAAGGAATAAAAGATAAGCGTTTTGATCTTGATGAAGTTTCAAGGGGTGTTTCTCTTGATGCCATCCTTGAAAAAATTGAGAGAGCCTATATTGAAAAAGCTCTTGATTGCAGCGATGGCAACAAAAACAAAGCAGCAAGTTTGCTTGGCATTAACCTGCGGTCTTTAAGATACCGCTTTGAAAAGCTTGGAATTGAAAAGTAAAAAACGCACACCTAAATTCCCATCTTGAGAGGAGTGAACACAAATTAGCAACCATTTCCCCACTCAACTATTTGATGATATCTGACCATGGTAGGCATGGAGGTCGTATTTGAAAGATAATTCTCTGGGAAAAAGACTTCGATGGTTGATGTTTTTCAGGTTTATAATTGTAACCTTCCTGCTATGCATTACAATATTTATCGGTATTAAAGAAACAGAACCATCTCTGCAGGCAGCACTCGTACCAGCATATTCCATCATAGCATTAGCCTATCTTCTTTCTTTTGCCTACATTTTCATTTCAAAGATCATCAAAAACATCAGGCTGAACATATACATACAAAGCCTTTCAGATCTTTCACTGATAACCGGGCTTGTATGTGCAACCGGCGGAATTGAAAGTATCTATTCCGTCTTTTATCCTTTGGTTATAATCTATTCAGTTCTCTTTCTGGCAGGCAGAGGAGGGTTAATTTCAGCTTCAGTCAGCAGCTTATTTTACGGGCTGCTGCTTGATCTGGAATACTATGGTCTTATTCAACCAATATACACATGGGATTATGATTACAACTATGAAGCGGGTTATGTCTTTTCGAGAATTTTTATCCATATCATATCTTTCTATATTATTGCATTGCTGGCAAGTTTTGCCGTCAAACAGGAAAAGAGGGCCAGGGTCCTCCTGGAAAAAAAGGAAAGTGCATTTGACCAACTCGACCTGCTGCACAAAAGCATAATCGAGTCTGTAGATAGTGGGATATTAACAATCGATCTCCATGGCAATATAAAATCCTTTAACAAAGGAGCTGAAAAGATTACCGGTTTTTTGCGTTCTGAAATTATAAATAAAAAGCTCGATGATGTTTTCCCTGTTCTTTCAAGTGTGCTGAATAAAGAGAACCAGTGGAAACAGGGAAGCAGATTTGAAGTTGCAGATTCAGGAAATCTGCTGGGTTGTTCTGTTTCCCCCCTTGTTGACAGCAATAGAAAAAAAGTCGGTAATACTCTGATCTTTCGGGATTTGACGGTTATTAAAGAAATGGAACAAAAGATTGAAAGGAACAAAAGACTTGCCTTTATTGGTGAAATGGCGGCGGGTCTCGCCCATGAAATAAGAAATCCTCTTGCATCAATCAGCGGTCCGATCCAGATGTTGAGCAAAGATCTTAGACTGGACGAAACAGATAGAAAGCTCATGCAGATCATTCTGAGAGGAAAGGATAGGCTTGACGGCTTTGTTAAAGACTTCCTTCTTCTGGCGCGGCCGAAACAGTCTGAACGGATGAATATTAATATTGAAGTCATTATAGATGATCTACTCGAATCTCTTCGCTTTAGTCCTGAATGGCGTGAAGATATCGAAATAATCAAAAACTTGTGCAATCAGACCAGTATATATGGAAACAAGGCAGAGATAAGACAGGTGATCTGGAACATGATTTCAAACGCCGTTCAGGCAATTCCCGAAGGAGGCAGATTGAAAATAGAAACCAGGGAGGTTTTTAATGATACAAAAGAATATCTTGAGATACTGATAAGCGATAACGGCTGTGGAATCGAAGAAAAAAATCAAGACAAAGTGTTTGAACCTTTTTACACAACAAACAAGAATGGCACAGGCCTAGGGCTGGCAATTGTAAACAGGATTGTGGAAAATCACATGGGAAAAATCAGAATCAAAAGCAAACCAGGAAAAGGCACGGATTGTATAGTATTGCTGCCGATAAAACCGTAG
>JAFDFV010000349.1 GCA_019309665.1 Deltaproteobacteria bacterium
CAACTGTCATGCTCATGTGTGTGTTCGGATATTATGTTCATGGTAAAAAAGAGTTATTTGTTAATTAATGAGCGATCAGCTCTTAGCAATTAGCGATTAGCTCTTATTATTTCAAGTAGTTATCAGCGATTCGATTTTTATCAATTGGGTGAAATGCTGACATCTATCAATATATTGAAATTATTGTGCTAACCGCTAAAAGCTAACTGCTAATAGCTCAATTTAGATAAGGAGGGAAGCATAAAATGGAACATGGAGCTACAGTATCATCAGTAAGTCACAAACCTTTTTCCTGGGAGTGGTGGAAAGGCTCACCCGGGCAAATACCGATTGTCATACTTGGTCTTATTATTTTTTTTGTTACGCTCGTTTACATAGTTCCCACGCCCCAGAGCATGATAGACCTCGTGCAGCAGGAACATGTCAAGGGTGCCAAGTATAAGGCGGGCACCAGCAATTTTGTGGATTCGTACAACAAACTTACGAAACAAAATTATACCCCTGAGGAAGTGGCCCATAAGATGATGCTGTGCGTGGCCATGCTTTTCAGCATTGCTCTTCTCTGGGGCACGGAGGCGGTCTCTCTCGGGGCAACCGACATTCTGGTCGGGGTTATTATGTATCTTTATATGATTCTGCCTATCAATGAGATATCAAAAGCCTACATGAAGGATGCGGTATTCTTTATCCTGGGCGTGCTTATTCTGGCCGCTGCAGTGGGCGTAACAGGACTTGACAGGAGAATCGGCAATGTCCTTCTGGGCAAGATCAAGGGACTAAAGGGTTTTTGTTTTATCTTCTTTCCGGTTCTGGCCATACTTTCCGGTTTTCTTTCAGAACATGCCCTGGTTGCCCTTTTGTGTCCGATCCTTGCCCTTGTATATCTTGCAGGTGAAAAAGCGGGCTGTAACAAGAAACAGCTTCACGCTCTGGCCTGTACCTTGTTTTTGGGTATATGTTTTGCCGCGAACGTTGGCGGCTCAGGATCACCTGCCGTTGGCGGCCGCTCAGCTATCATGGTAGGTTATTTCGCAGACTATGGCCTGCCCATGAGCTTTGCCCAGTGGATGATGTATGGCCTGCCCGTGGTCCCGTTTCTTGCTCTGGCCTGTGGTATGTGGATATATATGGCCGTGGCTCGCAAAACCGGCCCAGCCCTCACGATGGATCTGGGCGCTGTGATGAAAAAAGGCGTTGAGGGCATAGGCCCTATGCGGGGAAAAGAGCTTACCATGGCCATTCTGTTTGCTGCCCAGGTTGTCCTCTGGATAGGTGCCAGCGCGGTGATCGGCCTTGGCGGAGCTACTATTTTAATTGTATTTTTTATCCTTGTGACAAAATTAATGACATGGGAAGATATCCAGCAAAGGGTGCGATTTGATGTTGTAGGGCTCTATGCCGGAGCCTGCGCCATGGGTGTTGCCCTGAAATACACTGGAGCCGGTGTGTGGATAGCCCAGAACTTTGTGAACCTCATGCCGGAGGTTTTCCACAAAGGCATGGGTATCGTGGTGGCATCAAGCCTGATCACTACTATTGCAACCAACTTCATGAGTGACGGCGCGGCAGTCGGTGCTCTCGGTCCTGTAGTGCTTCCAATGGCTGCCATAGGAGATGTACACCTGTGGAAGGTGGGGCTTGCCTGCTCATTCGGGTCTTCCTATGCTCACGCTATGATCGTAGGCACCGTAAACAACGCTATTGCCTATGGGATGGCAAAACATCCGGAAACAGGAGAGCAGCTTCTTCTTCCCATTGACTTTGTCCGCATTGGTCTTCCATTTGTATTTATATCAATGGCGATCCTCTGGATAGTGGCTTTTTTCGGATACTGGCAGTTCCTGCCCTGGCCCGCGATTGGCGGTTAAATGATAATTGCCGGACAAGGAAATAAACTGAACAAGGAAATAAACAAGTGGCAAGAAAAGGAAAAATAAAAAGCGCTAATGTATATTGGATGATGATAATCTGTCTGTGGTGCTTTTTGTTGAGTTTTGATACCTCTGCCCTTGAAGCGGCCGGAGAAAATATCTATGCAGATGATACTGCCCATTTCTCTATTGCCATACCTGCGGGGTTTCAAGAGATATCACAAGGGCGGCTTTGTACCGACGTTCTTGATCCAAAGCATCGCAAGTTGTGCAAAGACGCCCTCAAAGAGTACGATAAGATTTTTATTCGTAGGGGCAATCCCCCGTGGTTGCCCATTGTCGACGTTCAGGCTGATTTGAATCAAAGCGCAAAGAGCCTTGTTCTCCTATGTATCAAGACCTATAAGCATAAAAAAAAGCGCTTTAAGGTCTTTACTGATTATCTTACGATAGATGATTTTTTTGATCCCAAAGTGACCAAAAAATTTGGAAAGCTCATAAAAAAGAAACTTGGCGAAAAAGGAGCTGAAGATGTTATCATAGGAGAGCCGGTTTACGATAAGGAGAACAATGGTTTTGGTTTTATCTGCACCTACAGACTTTCAGGTGGCGACAAGGCAAAAGAATTTCACATGGTATTTTTGGGAGGAACTCATCTAATTTACCTTGATCTTAATCTTTATGCCGTAGATAACGCTGCCCCATACGAAAGTATGTTTCAGCAAATGGTCGCTTCTTTGTCATTTGACGAGGGTTTTGGACCGAGAGATTCATATGTTGACGCCTGCAGAAAGAGAGTCGGCTCTTATGAGCTGTTTGGGAGAAGGCTGTTTGATCTGGAAAGATCGCTGATAAATATCATTTTAATTGTATTTCTTTTAAATCTTGCGCTTGAATGCGTTGCTAATCCAAAAAAGGGGCGCTATTTACACATAGCGTTTTTGCAAAGAAACAAAAGCAAGGCAAGGCTTGCAACAATCGCCATAGGGATTCTTATATACCTGCTATATAGTTGACACCTTTGATGTTAGAGTCTCGAAATCGGCATGTGGAGGATGATTTTCGCGAAACAATTATAAAACGTCTTCAAAAGAGAAAACTTAATGTTACCGGTGCTGAAAGCGGGGAAAAGGCACTGGAGATTCTGGATAAATTGCTTTTTGATGTGGTAATACTGGATGTCAAAATGCCGGGCATGGACGGTGTGGAAACTCTTAAGGAAATGAAAAGA
>JAFDFV010000350.1 GCA_019309665.1 Deltaproteobacteria bacterium
ACCACGTAAGCGAAGTCCCTCGCTTATAGCTCGCGGCACATTATGATCCATATAGAGCGCAAGCATAATCAGATCAATCCTTTGGATTTCAGCCGGGCAGCAAGAGGCGTTTGTCCTGTGATTTTCCGGGTCTGATTTACAAAAGCAAGCCTTTGTTCAATGTCCCGATCAAGCACATCCCGATGATCCCAGTAGTAGGCTAATGCCGAGTATATTTGCCCCAGGGTAAGATAGGGATGCTGGAAATGCAGTTCTTCCGGACTCCAGCCGTAGGCTGTTTTTTCCAGGAATATCTCAATTACCTTCATGTTTGTCCCTGCAATAATGGGGACGCCTTTTTCGTCTAAGACTACATGTTCATATTTTGTTTTTGCAGAAGTCAAAGGCATAATTGACACCTCATATTAAGGAATTTTCTATATTTATATATATCATGAAATTAGATATCTATCCAACACAATTATTAAGATTTAATTTGTATTCCGGTGCCAAACTCAGGACGATATGAGATCCCCATCCTTCCGACATCATTTGTATTACTGTGTTGTTGCACTGCGCAGGTTTTGCCACCAGTCGTTTTGGCGCTAAATAAGGAAGGGAAACAAGCTGAGAGATTTGAGCGAAGAGCGAAAGGCTTGCTCCACGCCCTCCGCTCTATACGATAGTCTAAGTTCTCCGCTCTTTAGTGATGTTCTTCTTTCTTTGGCATGGGTGCTCCCAATCGCGTGTGATTGTATCCGTCGGACAACTGGGTGTTTACATGTACGACACCTTTATTCAAACAGGCTAATGGATAGGAAGGGTCCACCTTGGGTAGATTATCGGCTTCCGCCTGTGTGGTAACGGTTTGCCCAACCTTTACATAGCGATGATCTGGAATTTTTATGATCCCGGTTCTGCCAACCACCTTGGCACCAGGCTCTATAACACATCCTTTGCCCACTATCGCTTTAAATACTAATGCCTGCATCCCTATAAAGGTATCGTCTTCGACAGCCGCCGGGCCGTGGACTTGGGCCTGGTGAGCCAGAGATACCCTTTTGCCGATAAATACAGCGTATTTTTTTTCATTGAGGGTAATCAGGTTGTTCTCGACAGGGTGTCCGCCCTCCTCAGTTTCTAAGGCATGCAGCACAACGCCGTCCTGAACGTTGGCATCATCATCCAGTACGATAGGTGTTCCTTCGTCTCCTCTGATGGATGCCGCTGGTGATACCATGACCCGCCTCCCAAGCTCAACCGATCCGATTACCGAGGCCAAAGGATGAACGTAGGCAGTTTTATCTACCTTGGGAGAAGCGATATGCCCGGTAAATGAAGCAGGAACATTCGACATGTTGTTGCAATATTTTTCATCCACTAAAGCATGTCCATCCTTGGTAAACAGAACATAAGAACCCATAACCAGGCCACCAATCAGGCTTCCCTTGATCCAATCACGCCGTGAAACTTCTTTTTTCTTTTTGCTCATACTATCCTCCAATAGATTAATAAATGGTAAATAAACAATAAACACAATGCACCAAAAGGAACCTCACGTTTTGCGAAGTACGATTGCAATACTCCGATAATAAAGATGCCTGACCTGCGGACGTTATGATGAATATATCAATTGTGTCAAGCGTAAACAGGTAGTTACTTACAACCCCAGATATGCTTTTCTTACATTTTCATTTGAAAGAAGATTTTCTGCGGAATCTGAAAGAGTTATACGTCCGTTCTCCATAACATAGCCCCTGTGAGCTGCTTTTAGCGCAAGATTTGCATTCTGTTCCACAAGAAAAACAGTTGTCTGGTTTTCGATATTTATCTTCTTTATGATCTCAAATATCTGCCTTACTATAAGGGGAGCCAGTCCCAAAGACGGTTCATCCAGCAACAAAAGCGTCGGCCTTGCCATTATTGCCCTTGAAATGGCAAGCATTTGCTGTTCGCCTCCGCTTAAAGTTCCCCCAAACTGATTCTTCCTTTGACTAAGAATCGGAAAAAGGTCAAAAATATATTCCATGTCTTTTTTTATATTTTTCTTGTCCGTCCTTAAAAAAGCTCCCATGTCCAGATTTTCCAGAACCGTTAAATATGGAAAAATTTTTCGTCCCTCCGGAACCTGGCTGATTCCAAGCGAAACGATCCTGTCCGGTCTCATATTATGAATAGCTTTACCCATAAAAGTGATTTCGCCTGAACGCGATGGAACTAAACCCGAGATCGTCATTAAAGTTGTTGTTTTGCCCGCTCCGTTTGCACCTATAAGAGTTATAATCTCTCCCCTAAAAATCTCAATATTTACATTCTTCAGAGCCTGAATATTTCCATAGAATGAGTTTATATTTTTTAGCCTAAGCATCTATATCTTCACCAAGATATGCCTTTATCACAACAGGATTCTTAATAATATCACTGGGAGTTCCCTCTGCAATTTTCCTCCCGTAATCCATAACAAATATCCTGTCGGACAGACTCATGACCAGTTTCATGTCATGCTCAATCATCAATATAGAAATATTGTCTTCGTCTCGCAGTCTGGTTATCAGTTCGTCAAGTTCCCTGCTTTCCCGGGGATTCATTCCGGCAGCCGGTTCATCCAGAAGAAGCAGGAAAGGTTCGGTCGCCATTGCTCTTGCTATTTCAAGGCGCCTTTGTGCTCCATAAGGAAGATTTTTTGCAAACTCGTTGACAAGGTGCGAAATGCCGGTCTTTTTTAAAATGTTATAGCTGAAATCAACCACATCCTTTTCTTCTTTAATTGTTGATCTTCCTCTTAATATAGCGCTCACAATACCCGAAGAAGTACGGCAGTGGCGTCCAATCATAACATTCTCAAGAACAGTCATATTAGAAAATAGGCGGATATTTTGAAAAGTACGGGCCATGCCTTTTTTCGTAATACGATTTGGTTTTAACCCATTTATTTTCTTACAGTTAAAAAAAGTTGTTTTGCCTGCCCCGTTCGGACCAATAACGGCTGCTATCTCTCCTTCAACCACATTCAGATCAAGGTGGTCCAGAGCCCGCAGGCCACCAAAATCCATGCTTAAATCGTTAACTTCCAGAATGGTATTCATGATCCTATTCATTAAATTTATAAGTGCGGCGTATATTGGCGATTATGCCCTGGGGTCGGAACACCATCATAATAACCATTATGGCTCCGAAAATAAGCATTCTGTAGTCGGAAAAAGCTCTGAGATATTCAGGCAGAAGGATCAGGATTAACGCTCCGATA
>JAFDFV010000351.1 GCA_019309665.1 Deltaproteobacteria bacterium
GATATAGCCATAAAGCTTAAAGAAGACGAGAATATAACCTGGTTTTCCGTAAGTGCTGAAAATTTTGAGTCCATCCACAACCACAGTGCATATGCTCACATCGCAAGCAGTTGAGATCTCTTTGAAAATCGCTCTAATTTAAAGAAAAAAGAGGCGCTTTTGCATCAATTTAAATCTGATTATTGCAGAAAGTGGCATCATGGCAAAAACAGCCTGCACAGTTCCCACTACACAAATAATCCTGGATGAGGAAATATATCCGAGAAGCAGTGTTTATCCAAAACGCATCTCAATGTTTGCCGAAAACATGCGCGATGGGTTTAAGATCGATCCTGTCGAAGTACAGATTCATCCGGAATATGATGATAAATACCGCATTCTTGACGGAGCCCATCGCTGGCATGCATACAAGGAAATCGGCGCAACCGAAATATCGGTTCTCATTATAGCGCTGGATGGTTTGGATCCCCTCATCTATGCGGCTAAAAAAGCGATAGGCCCTCTCCAGTTAACTGAAGATGAAGCCGGAACGACGGCTCGTCGGGCATATGAAAACAATCCCCGTTTGATATCTTTTGAGATCGGGCAACTGGATCTCAAGATATTTCGCATGAACCGGCTTGAGATTTCACAAAAGAGGATTGCGAAGAGGTTAGGGCAAGCAAGAGAAACGATTCGTAATCATTTGGCCAAAATGCCAGAATTGGCAAATCAGCCAAAAGCTAATTTATCGAGAGGTTTTACAGTTGCCCAGGTTGCTGAAAAGCATGGGTGGACAGAACCCCTCGTCTGGTCTATTGCCTTAGAAGGGAAAAACGATCTTGATAGATTCAAGGCGCTTAACTGGGGACTGCGGACATGGGACATGTGGAACTGGAATGATTGTGATAAACGTTTCGGAGACGATTGGCCCGGTCGAATTCCGGCCCAAATGATTGCACACATCCTGTATTATTTTTCAGATCAGAACGATCTGGTGTTTGATCCCATGGCAGGCGGTGGAGTGGTGGTTGACACCTGTCTCGCGTTTAACCGGAAATGCTGGAGCTTTGACATGGACGATCGGCCGGATACACGACCGGAAATTGAACCCTGTTTCTGGGATATCACCAATTTAAAATGGCCGATAAAAGGTAAAACCAAACCGGATCTGATTATTTTTGATCCGCCTTATTTTAAAAAGCAATCAAACAACTACGATCCTGATGGCATATCAGGAATGTCCAAAGCTAACTATCTAAAATTTCTGGAAAGCTTTTTTGCGCTGGTACACCTGAACGCCAAAAAGAGCATACAGATGGCATTTATCAATGCTGACTGGCGCGATTTCCAAAACACCCCTGCCAAAAATGAGACCCGTGTGAATTCGATTTTAATCAATGATTACCTTTGGATTCTAAATCAAAGCGGCTGGCAGAAAACCCATATTTTTCAGGCACCACTCTCCTCAGAGCGTTTTAAGGCAAATGTAGTATCTGCCATGCAAAAGAAAAAAATAATCGGTGTAACCAGCAGGTACGTCATCATTTCAAAAATAATAACGCATTGAATGCCTGATTCTGGGTGGAAGCAGACACTTGCCGCTTCACCGCTAAAGAAGTCAAAAACTCTTTAACATCAGCAGTAGAGAGCAATGCCGGAGGTTTGCTTCGAGTATACGTTTGAAACTGCCGCAACTATTGCTTATAGGTTTTTAAAGTTTTTGGAGAATAATGTCTGACTCGGATTTCGTTTGCTAATTCAGTATATTCAGCTCTCCACGATGCTCCTGCTAATGGTTTTGAAAAAACTTTCTCTTTCACGTCAGCTTTCTCAGAAAAACCGGTTTTTGGAAGTAAAGAAACATTGAAAAGGGTATTCTTGGCAAGTATAAGTTCATAATACAGCGAGATTGAATGAGATGCTTGATCTTGTTGCGCTTTCGTTTGCTTCTTTTCCTGTAGTTTTACGAGAAAGTGAGTAAGACTCCCGCATTGTGTTTGCAAAAAATTATACTTCCGACAAAAATCCAGATAATAGCGCAGCCACTTCTGATATACAGCCTGATTATTTTTCATAAATAGCCTTCTCTTGTAAATATCCCTCAAACTGTTCTCGTAAAGATGACGAAATATTAAGCATGGTAGAGATCTCCAGAAATTTTCAGTAAAATAGCACAAAAAACTTGTTAAGAAAATATTTCTGAGATACAAGAAAAATGTTGACAGAGTAGTCGTCAAAACTTCAACTTACGGAAAAATGACAATGAGTTGATTGCTGCGTAACGATGTGAATAAATTTTCGATACTATGGAGATATACAGAACAATAGAATAACTTGTTATAACCTTGGAAAAATGTGATGCATGCTTGAACAGGCTAATGGAAGCAACTGTTGCCGAGATCATGGCAGCATAAGATTTAATTTTTACAAAAGCATTAAGCATGATAATATACAATACATAGACCGATGAAGAAAAAAGACGGCCTAAAAGTTTTAAAAGGATGATTAAGATATGTCTGATATAAAAACTATCCAATGGAATAGCGTTGTTGTTGGAAAATGGAACCCAGCTATATTAAGTCCAAAAGGGATAGCTGATCTGATTTTTGATAAACCGCCTGATGAACCTATAGAGATACTTGTTCCTCTAAATGCAATTGGGCCTTTCAAAGTTAGAATTGATGGACTTTTGATATCAGCCGATTTTGATCGTTTGATTATTGACTGCGAAAAGTCTGATTGGGAAATGATTGGAAAATCAAAAGAGTATTGTTGCAAGGCGATAGATGCGTTACCAAAAACACCTTTAACAGCCGCTGGTTTCAATATCCGCTATAAATTATCTGATCCAGATGAACATTTCACAGAACTTTTAAGTATACCTTTGGATGCAACCTTATCTGATAATAGCCTGAAAATAACAGGAAGGGAAACACGAAGATCGTTTCCATGGAATAATGGGGAAATTAATCTTCATATTGTTAAGGCAGAGACAGAACATTATGACATTTTGGTGAATTTTAATAAAAGCTCAAACAATAACAATGAATTACAGGAATGGTTAAAAACCCCAATCAACGAAGTTAAAAACATTACAAAAACAATCATCTGCACAATTTTAGATATATGTGAGGAGGACAAAATATTATGACAAATACATCCGAAAGCATTAAAGATAAAACCTACACGATAAATAATGATATCAAATACAGTCCGGCTAAAGCTGAACCAATACATAAAACAGATAATTCATGGAAAATATCTGGGCATGTGCAATCAGTTTCAACAAATCGCACAGAAGGTCAAATCAAACTACATGTAGCTCCCAGAGAAATCTTGGAACATAATAACATTGAATCAATAAAATAGTGTGTATTCTGTATTATGCATTGGACTTATGAAAATGTATCGCCTGATGATGATCTATGCCAAGGTGACATCTTAGAACCTACAGAAGATTTAAAAAATCTTTTTAATGAAGTACATCCCCACTTTACGCACCCTAAATATAGGAGATTCTTCATTTTAACCCAAACCTGTGATTTGGTTCAAAGAAAGGAAAAGAGCAATACGTGCAGTGCTACACATATTAACCTGTCTGTAGTACGTTCATTACACGACGTTATTCGTGACTCTCTTAAAAATCACTTTGGTTATTTAGCACCAGGCATATATTCTGAACACATGAAAAGATCAGTTCAAATGATGATTGAACGTCTTGTTAATCAAAACGAGATTGCTTTAGGGTTATTCTATTTGCATCCAGATGCTGATGCTGGAATAACGGTACCTTCAGTTGCTATTTTAAGAGTTGCCATATCAGTAAGAGCAACGGAACATTATCAAACCTTACAAGGCGCAAGGGTTGGCAAGTTATCAAAAGAATTTCAACCTAAACTGGGTTGGATGGTGGGAAACTTATTTTCAAGAGTTGGTGTCCGTGATTGGAAGGAAGAAACAGAAAATGAGGAAGAAAGAATAATTAATGATATCCTGTGTTTTTCAAGAAAAAAACCGCTATGGATTAATCATAAAATGTATAAAAAAATTCTAAAGGAACGCCCTGACTTTGATACTTTTTCAGTAAATGAACAAGAAGAGGTGATTAAGACTTTTTTGCCTCCACCACCTAAAGAAAAAGCCATTGCAATAATAGCCAAAACCATCAAAAATGTTGTACCAAAAATACCAGAGGCCGAAATTGAAAAAATTACAAGCCGTTTAATCAATGATCAGCAGTTAGAAGCTCAGATGAGAAAGTTTGGTAAGTAGT
>JAFDFV010000352.1 GCA_019309665.1 Deltaproteobacteria bacterium
ATTGATGCCTGGTGGTTATGGGTAATGGAAAGCCTTAATGATTATGAAATTGATGACGAATGCAGAAAATGGCTGCTTGAGTTCCTCCTCCCAGCCATTTATTGGCAGAGACAGGCAGCAAAAACCAAGAACCCTGAACTGAAAAAGAGCTATCAAGTCGCATCTGAACAGGCCTTGGCTGAGTTGGAACAGCATCCCCTTACCCCAATATTTATTACTCAACAATGGCTATCCTGGGCTGAATGGATGGTTTCAAATTTTCAACGCACTTCATCTGCTGTTGAGGGAAGGAACGGTTGTTTGTCTCAAATGCATCATAATGGCAGAGGAATTTCAATTAAGCGATTAAAAGCATTAACCGTTATTCATAACTTTGGTCTAACGAGACCCGATGGAACAACAGCATCTGAACGATTATTTGAGAGAGACTTCCCAGACCTGTTTGAATGGATAGTAAACCAAATGGGTGAATTACCACCGGCAAGAATGGGTAGAAAATCATCCCCAGATAACCTGTTGAATTGCGTGAATTTTTTTAAGATGCTCACGGGCTACGTGAGTATAAATCTGTGTTGTGGAAATATCAACGTGGCCCAGCATGATCTGAACCGACCTCAAGTCAGCGCCGCCTTCAAGCAGGTGGCTTGCAAAAGAGTGCCTTAAACTGTGTGGTTTGATTTTTCTGATGATTCCTGCCTTTTGTCCATATTTTCTAAGCAGTTTCCAGAAACCTTGACGTGTCATGGGTTTTCCTGCCCTTGCGACAAAGAGATAGGGACTTGCCACGTTTTTTAAAAGCTTTGCCCTGAAAGTCTTTATGTAAAAGTCGATTTTTTCTTTTGCATAAAGACCGATAGGAACTACCCTTTCCTTTGAGCCTTTTCCGAAAACTCTTACAAAACAGGCTTCCAGATTTACATCCTGAACTTTTAAATTAACAAGTTCCGATACCCTCAGGCCGGCTGCATAAAGAAGCTCTATCATTGCTGCATCTCTAGCTTCTATCGGCTTATTTAAATTCGGAGTATTTAACAGGTTTTCAACTTCCTCAAATGACAGAACATCGGGAAGTTTGAGGCTGCTTTTGGGAAGGTCAATAATTCTTGTCGGATCATTTTTTATTACTTTTTCCTCTACAAGGAATCTGTAAAATCCCCTGATGGTTACAAGATGCCTTGCTCTTGATTTTGCCCCAAGTCCTGCAATCCTTAGTGAGATTAAGTGCTTTAATATAGCAGCAGTGTCAGCGTCAGAAATAGTCTTTATTCTTTTAGTCTTCAGAAAATTGAGATATCTTGTCAGATCACTGCTGTATGATTCTATGGTTTTTTTTGAAAGTCCTTTTTCAACGAGGAGATAATTCAGATATTGATCAACAAGGACGTCTAATAATGACATAGGGATACGGGTTGCGGTTCACGGTTGTCGGTTCACGGTTTTCTCGTTCCCACGCTCCTGCGTGGGAATGCATACATCAGATTCCTTTCATAAAAATTGCAGGATCATGGCTGTTCAGCACTTCAGCTCCATCTTCTCTGACAACAACCATATTTTCCAGTCTGATACCGCCCCAGCCTGGTATGTAGATGCCGGGTTCGACGGTAAAGACCATCTGGCTCTCAAGCAATGTATCTTTTAACGGGCTGATTCCAGGAGGCTCATGAACAGCCAGTCCTATTCCATGCCCCAGCCCATGGCCGAATTTGCCTTTGAAACCCATACTGTCTATATGGTTTCGTGCAATTTTATCCACAGCCTTTGAACTTATTCCCGGCCTTATAGCATCAATTGCTTTAAGCTGGGCATCAAGAACTGTCTTAAAAATTTTTTTAAACTTGTCATCCGGGCTTCCGATTACAAGTGTCCGGCTAATATCAGAGCAGTAACCGTTTAGTCTTGCTCCCCAGTCAAAAAGAATCGGTTCACCTTTATGAAATTTACGGTTTCCGGGAATTGCATGGGGAAGTGCGCTGTTTGGACCTGATGCCACAATTATCGGAAACGATAAAGAGTCAGCGCCGGCTTCACGCAAATTTTTCTCAAGTATCCATGCTGCCTCTTTTTCCGTCATTCCCGGCTTAATGATATTTTCTGCAAAATTTATGAACACTGATTCAGCAATAAATAATGCTTTTTTTATCTCTTCGACTTCTGTGTGTTCTTTTACTGCACGCAGACATTCCATAATGTTGTCAGCTTCAACAAGCTCAACATCTATATCGGAAGAACTGAACTGCTCGTAGATTTTATTATATTGTATATATGACATGCGTACACTTTCAAAGCCGAGCCTTTTTGTTTTAAGAGTATTGATAATATTTGGGAGCTCCTTAATCAGTCCCTTTTTATAACAAATGATTTCATAAAGAGGTGCTTCCTTTGCTGCCTGCAGGTCATTGCGCGAATCTGTGACCAGTATTAGTCTTTTATCTGTTATAAAAAGAGCCCCTGCTGTTTCATCAAACTGGGTATCCTCGCCTGTAAATCCGCTTAAATAACGGCGATTTTCCTCAACAAGTACCAGCAGGGTGTCAATATTATTTTCTGCAAGAGATTTCCTGAGCCTTTTTACCCTTTTTTCAATTGTTTTTTTCAAATTAATCTCCTAAATTAAATATTTTTTACAAATAATATGGCATCCTTTACGACAAGTCAAAAGTAGTTTACACTTTGTTGGTCTTGTATTTTGGCAGTGAAATTTGAAAATAGAAATTGGAAAAAATACAAAGATGTAGATGCGTTACCTAATTATCCTTAATTAAACCTCGGGCTCCGCCCGAGCGACCCCACAAGGTTCTACCATTCCGTCGAGATAGAATGTGGCAATAGGTTCTCCCTCAGGGAAAGTCCCAAAGAGTACAGGAGGAAGAACCTATGAAGAACTATGAAACATTATCACATGTAAGATGGAACTGTAAATATCATTTGGTTTTTATTTTAAAATGCCGTCATAGAACGATTTATGGCGAAGTAAGGAAAAAATTGGCGGGATAATAAGAGATTTGTGCCGTCAAAAGGGAATTGAGTTGTATGAAGGCCATGCGATGCCCGACCACGGCTTCATCAAACCACGTCCTATGGGCGTGGTAGGTGATTATACGAATGCATATTTCATAAGAGCTAACAGCTAAGGAACGGGGACGAAATAACTTCCCCAAGTAGGCGCATAGATTTGGGTCAGATTTGTTCGATCTTAAATCACAAAAGTTGATAGAATAGCAGGCTATTTTGATATTTTTGGGCCCCGTTCCTAATCACTTAACGTAGGTTTAAACAAGGGGAGGTCTTTAAATGAAAACATGGCTTTTTAGAATAACTTCTGTTTGTTTTTTCATAATTTTTCTATTTTTCTCTATAAGCTGTACTGATAAATCACCATCAAATCAAGTTATCGTAGTAGGCTCTCAATGGTATGGTCATATTCCTGTATGGATTGGCATAGAAAAGGGAATATTTAAGAAATACGGTTTTGACGTTAAATGGCAGTTTATTGGAAAGAGCATGGATCGATTAAATGCTATTTCTTCAGGAGAGGCTCATTTTGCCAGTTTAGGGGAAATTGCCATGCTCAGTGCAATGGCGCATGGCAATAGACGTTTTTACTGGGTTGGTAATCAGGATATTGCACCTGGATTTGAGGGGCTTGTTGCAAAGGAAGGGATAACGTCATTTGAGCAATTAAAAGGAAAAAAAATCGGCTTTCCCTTTGGCGCATCTGTTGATATTACATGCAGGCTTCTTTTAAAACAACATGGCCTTGATCCAAACAAGGATGTTCGTTTAGTCAATCTTGAAGTCGGGGATGTTCCTTCAGTATTTCAAACAGGTCGAATAGATGCAGCGATAATCTGGGAGCCAGGCTTTTCACAACTTGCATCTATTGATGGTGCAACAGTTCTGGGAATGGATACGGATACGGAAGTTTATAAAAAGTTTGGTACCATGACCGGTCCTGATGTTCTGATAATCAATAAGGCCTGGAGTGATGAGGATCGCTTAAGAACCAAAAGGTTTATGAAAGCTTATTTTGAGTCTTTGAAGTGGGTTGATTATAATCCAGAGGAAGCGGTTAAGTTGATCCAGGGAAAATATATTAACCAGGATTTAAGTCTTATTCAGAAAAATATAGAAAAATTCATCTGGCATGATATTGAAGACCAGAGGCGTATTATGACTGATAATGGTATATTTGGTCAGGCAGATTATATTATCCGTATTCTTCATGAGGATATGAAAGTTATTCCAAATAAACCTGATTTTCGCAAATGGGTTAATCTTGATATTCTTTCTTTTTAGGGCTGTTAAAATAAATATAAGTCAGGGGGAATGACAGGTGGAAGGAAAAGAACTTGGTTTATGGCGCTCTTCTGTTATTGGAGCTATAGGGTTACTCGTTTTTCTTAGTATTTGGGAAGTTCTTGTGAGAACAAATGTTATTGATCCCTTTTTTTTGCCGGCGCCAACCCAGGTCATTGATAAAGCAATTCAAATGACTACTGCTAAAGATGCGGTTTTATTAACAGACATTAAAATAAGCGCAACAAGAGTGCTGACAGGGTTTTTATTGAGTGTTCTTGTAGGTGTACCTGCCGGGTTGATTATGGGGATGAACTCAGTTGTTCGTGCTGCAATAAATCCGATTATTTCAATAATTCGACCTTTGCCCGCATTAAGCTGGATCCCCCTGTCTATGCTCTGGCTGGGTATTGATGAGCAGCAAAAGTATGCAATTGTTTTTATGGGGAGTTTTGCTTCCATTTTAGTTTATACCACAGATGCAACCATGCGTGTGGATCCCACTCTTCGACGAGCTGCCATGAATCTTGGTGCTTCACCACTACAGATACTTCGTTATGTTATTCTCCCTGGAGCATTGCCGGACCTGTTAACAGGCCTTAAGGTTGTTCTTGCTATTGCATGGACATGTGTTATTTCAGCCGAAATGGTTGGCGCTAATAGTGGTTTAGGATTTCGAATCTGGACTGCTAAAGAATGGTCTGATACCGGTCAGGTTCTTGTGGGCATGATTAGTATCAGTGTTACAGTGCTGGTATTGGATATTCTTTTTCGCGGGTTAGAAAGAGTGCTTTTGCCCTATCAAAGGAAAACTTCCGGAACATGAGCGAAGTATTAATAAAATTTGACAATATAACAAAACGCTTTTCTTTACGTAAAGGTGATATTGTAGCAGTAAAAGATTTTTCCCTTGAGATTAAAAAAGGTGAAATATTAACAATAGTGGGGGCTTCGGGATGCGGCAAAACAACTCTCCTTAACATGGTCGCAGGATTTTTAACTCCCAGTTCAGGGAACATTTTACTTGACGGGCAGCCTATAACAAAAATTGAACCGCGATGCGGTATGATTTTTCAAAATTATGCCTTATTTCCATGGCTGAGTGTGAGAAAAAATGTTGAGTTTGGGCCTAAAATAAACGGCGTTTCTAAAAAGGTGCGAAGAGAGGAATCAGCTAAGTACACAGAAATGGTTGGCTTAAAAGGATTTGAAGATGCCTACCCCGGGGAGCTGTCAGGAGGAATGTGCCAGCGTACTGCTCTATGCAGGGTGCTGGCAAATAAACCTGACATTCTGTTGTGTGATGAGCCTTTTGCGGCTTTGGATGCAATGACGAGGCAGATCATGCAGCAAGAGCTTTTGAGAATTGTCAATGAATCGGGACAAACTGTGCTTTTTATAACCCACTCTATTGACGAAGCGCTTATTTTAAGCGATAAAATTGTTGTTATGTCTGTTCGACCAGGAACAGTCAAAGATATCTATGACATTGAACTCCCCCATCCCGGAAAGGTTGAGGTTCAACTCACTGATGAATATCTAAAATTAAAACGACAGATATGGGCTATGGTTGAAGAGGAAGTAAAGA
>JAFDFV010000353.1 GCA_019309665.1 Deltaproteobacteria bacterium
CAGGCATGACTTTGTTTTTGACCTCTCATACCTTTCAGAATGGCAGCGCCGTTTTCCGGATGCAGAGGTTCATACCTTTGCAGAAGCAGGCCATTATGTCCTGGAAGATGAACCTGAAAAAGTTATAGCTTTAGTTAAAGAGTTCTTAGAAAGGTATCCGATATAAATAATAACGGTTTACAGTTAACAGTTCACGGTTGATGGTCTCGTAAAAAGTCGGAAAACCGTTTTCTTACCACAACATATAGGTATAATAAAGGACGATTACGCTATATGTTGCGGTCAAAATAAAATGTTGGGACTTTTTACGAGACCATCACGGTTGATCAAAACATAAAAGCAATCAGACGTTGCCTAATTCATTGGAAAAACTGTGAACCGTGAACCGTGAACTGTAAACCGCTATAAAAACACGAAAGGTAACCCTGAACGGTGAACACTGAACCTGTGAACGCCTACAATTTATTCAATGTTTCAAATCTTTTGCGAAGGATGGCAAAAATCCATCCTCACAAAAGAGCTGTTGTTTATCCTGCGGCTCATGATAAATACGGAAGGGTTGCTTACTCTCATCTAACCTTCCAGCAGCTTGACCGGGAATCCGACTGTTATGCTTATGGACTTGAAAAAGCCGGCATAAAACAGGGAACAAGAACTGTTTTAATGGTTAAGCCCGGCATAGAATTTTTTACCCTTACATTTGCAATCTTCAAGGTTGGAGCTGTACCTGTTGTTGTGGATCCAGGCATGGGAATAAGCCGGATGCTGAGGTGCCTTGAAGAAAGCCGTCCCAATGCTTTTATAGGCATACCAATAGCCCATGCTCTCAAAAAACTGCGACCAAAATATTTCAAAACAGTAAAAACATGCATAACTGTCGGCAGGCGCTGGTTCCGGGAAGGATTAACCCTTAATGATATTCGTCATAAATCCAATAAACCATATAACATTGCCAAAACCAGGCAAAACGATACGGCAGCTATACTGTTTACCACAGGCAGCACAGGCCCCGCTAAAGGTGTAGTATATACTCACGGCATATTTGATGCTCAGATAAGACACATAAAATCCCATTTTAATATAACTTCCGATGAAATAGATCTTCCCACATTCCCTCTCTTTGCCCTTTTCGACCCAGCCTTGGGAATGACGGCAATTATACCGGATATGGATCCCACAAAACCTGGATTTGTTAACCCTGAAAAAATCATAGAGCCTATTATGAATCAGGGAGTCACTAATATGTTTGCATCCCCTGCCCTGCTGAATCGCGTGGGACGATACTGCAAAAACAAAGGCTTGACCCTGCCTTCGCTAAAAAGAGTTATTTCCGCAGGCGCTCCGGTTTCTCCATCAAATATCGAAAGATTTGCTTCAATTTTATGTGACAGCGCCGAGATTCACACTCCTTATGGCGCCACCGAAGCGATGCCCGTGATATCAACAGGAAGCAAAGAAATACTGTCCGAAACAGCAGATCTGAGTAAGAAGGGCTTTGGTATATGCGTAGGCCGTCCTGTCGGCGACTTGGAAGTGCGCATAATTGAGATAAATGATAATCAAATCGAAAAGTGGTCTGATGACATCATTCTTCCTGATGGTGATACAGGTGAAATAACAGTGTCGGGAGATCTGGTCACAAGACAGTATTTTCGTAAACCAAAGGCAGATGCTCTTTCCAAAATAAAAGAAGGGGATAAGATATGGCACAGGATGGGAGATCTCGGCCGGATGGACAAAAATGGAAGAATATGGTTCTGCGGCCGAAAAAATCAGCGGGTGATTACAAAAAACGGCTTTATGTTCACAATACCCTGTGAGGCTATATTCAACAACCATCCAATGGTGTTTCGAAGTGCTCTAGTCGGAGTCGGTTCTCCGCCAAACCAGAAACCGGTGATATGCATTGAACTGGAACATAACAAAAAAGAAAAAAGAAAAAATCTTATTAAAAAAGAACTCCTTGAACTTGCAAAAAGCAGTGTCCTGACAAAGGATATTGAAACAATACTTTTTCACAAGGCATTCCCGGTGGACATAAGACACAACTCAAAAATTTTTCGTGAAAAGCTGGCGATATGGGCTCGGTCAAAAATAGCTGAAAGGTAATTCTGATGAAAAATGCTGATTACTGGATAAGTAAGCTCAGCCTGATTAAACATCAAGAAGGCGGCTTCTACAGGCGAACATACAGTTCGGACGAATTGCTGGAACAAAATGCCCTTCCTAACCGATTTACAAGCCCTCGTTTAATTTCCACGGCAATTTATTACCTGCTTAAGTGGGACCAGGTATCACTGCTTCATCGTCTGAAATCTGACGAGCTGTGGCATTTCTACACAGGCAATCCATTAACAATTCATGTTATTAATCAGCAAAAACAATTTGATAAGATAATTCTTGGACCAGGAATCAAAAACCGGCAGGTCTTTCAGGCAACAATCAAAGCTGGATGCTGGTTCGGAGCTACTGTTAATAATTCTGACGGCTATTCACTGGTGGGATGTACTGTTGCGCCTGGTTTTGACTTCCGCGATTTTGAAACAGGGAACAGGGAAGAGCTGGTTTCACAATATCCTGAACATAGATCAATTATAGAAAGGCTGACAGAACCGATAAGAAGGATTGAATAAAATACTTTATACCTAAGGTTATATAGACTTTCAGATAATTAATTTCACAAGGCCGGAAGGAGGAAGGCGTATTAGTTATACGTCAACGACTGATAACGCAGTAAAATTATTTATCTGAAAGTCTATACTTTAAGAATCCCGACAACTGCGCCCGTCATACAGGTGGCAAGAGTGCCTGCAATTATTGAACGAAACCCCAGTGAAACTATTTCATTCCGTCTCTGTGGAACCATAGTGCCCATCCC
>JAFDFV010000354.1 GCA_019309665.1 Deltaproteobacteria bacterium
CTTAATTTACAAAAATTTTCCCAAGGTTTGCTGTAGTAAGCGGGTCGTCCATATACATTTTTAGGCCGTTGCGCTTTATAGATTCCATTCCTCTTTCGTCATATACCGGCATCTCGACTTCAGGGGCATCATCAGGACTGATTTTTTCTGCGATTTCAATACTTTTTTCAAGTTTTTCTAAAGAGAAATCAATTAGATAGCGGAGAAAAGAAAATGGATGCCGGATCATATGAAATCCATATTTCATGCATAAAGCCTGACCTTTTTTTGCATCATCATATGCCTTAAGCGTGGGATGTTCTTCATGAGTTGTTCCTGCGCTTTGGAATGTTGGTATATCAAGAATTAGATTAAGATGGCTCATAAGGATATTCAGTAAATTATGGCTTATTAGACCGTAATTGGGATTATATTCTATCCTGGGATCGGCAATGGTCGGAAAACCTGCATGTACGCATGTTACACCAGGATTGAGTAATTGAGCAGCACACATGCCGAACAAAACTTCTGCATGTGTCATAGCAAGAACTCCATTATAACAATAAGGCGCACTTATGCCGGCCATGGGCATTGCTGATATAAATACCGGCAAGCCGGCCTTTACGACTTTTACAAAATATTCCGAGAAGTTTTCATTGACCTCAAGAGGGGGGCGGGTAAGGCAGAAAACAATCATAATATTTTTTCTTTTTTCATGAATTTCCACCGCCCTTGCAAGAGATCTGTCTGAGGTTACAGCAAAATAAAGCGGCTTATTGCAGTTTTTATCCATTATATTCATTTGCTCTACTTCGTCCTTTAATTTTACACCTCTGCCCATACCGCTTACTACATGGTTTTTTTCGGCAGTTTGTGCAATTCGGACGACATGGTCTGCTGTAGGAATAACGCCGCCTTTTCCTGCTTTGTCATCATAAACATATGGTGCGGTTCCGCCTATAAAAAAACTGTTCAGAGGCACAAAAAATTTATTTAGACCCGGAACATTATTGAGACATCGCTTAACCAATTCAGAAGTGACAAATATCCTGTCTTCATATAAAACAGCCAGGCCTTCAGATTCATACTTCTTATAGGCTTCTTGAATTTCCGGCTGTTTACAGCCCACCCCAAGATTTTCGAGTATCCATAATGCATCTTCATGTACTTGAAGGAGCATATCTACTGTATCTTTACCAAACAAAGTTTTAGAAGTTTCTATTTGTTCCCTGTTGAATGGTTTAACCAATTGTTTCTCCTTGTTCCTTTAGGAACGTGGACGAAATAACTTCCCCAACTATGCATCACAGCTTCAGGCCACCTTTGCCCGATCTCAAATCACAAAAATATCAAAATAGCCTGCTATTCCATCAACTTTTGTGAAAATTTGGCCCAAATCTATGCGCCTACTTGGGGAAGTTATTTCGTCCACGTTCCTTACCTGGTTTTATATAGCTTTTGCTGTGTGCTCCCTTGCCAACCCAGGACGCTTGAAATTCTTTATCAATTGGTTTTTGTTCTCTTTTTTTCTATGTCCACACTTTGGACATCTCTTGAAGCCATATTGAGCCTCTCTGGATGGCAGATTATAACTGTGTCCACATTTAGGGCATCTCACTATTATTACCGGCATTTTTACCTCCCTCCCTTAAATATTACTTAGTGTTTAAGTTATACTTTATAGTTTATAATTATAATAAAGAATGCTGTTAAAGCATTATATTATTATTAACATTATATTATCTAAAATAATTTCAACTGAAATATTTAAGATAAATATTTTATAATGTCAAGTCGTTTGTAAAGATATTTGTTTTGCTGAGATATTTAGGGTTCTATCTACCAGAAATTTACAAACTCATTATGAAGCTAACATGAGGCAGCGGGCACTAAAATTTAAGAACGTCTGAAACTCGCGCATAAGTGAGTCTAAAGAAAAAGAGTATTAATATCGCTTAAGAAAATTGATCCTTATGATTTAAATTCATATCCTTAACAAGGAGATACAAAAGCGTCTCTTTTTTCTTAAGACTCACTAATACGCTCAAACAGTCAGCCATTTTAAATTTAAGCGCCCGCCACCTCATGTCGTTGACAATTTAATTTTTGAGTTTGTAAATTTCTGATCTAATGAATGGATATTGGATGGGCCTGTAAGATTTTATTCAACATCTAGATCTTGTACATCAAGCATATCAGTGAGTTTTGTGAGAGGAAGAATTATTTGATCTAATTCATCTTCAGATAGTTTTTTCAGACCGTCAATAATTTTTTGCTGGATGGGAGGCGGGGCATTCTTGGCAAGATTTTTGCCTGAATCCGTGAGTTCTATAGTAATAATTCGTCTATCAGGTGAGTTTCTGAACCTTTTCACAAGACCTTTTTGTTCCAGCCGATCAACAATTCCAGTGACCGTGCTTGATTTAACCATTATATGCTTGGCTATCTGTGAGGGAGGCAATGGACCGTTTTCGTATAATGATAGAAGACAATTAAGCTGCGGCGCGCTTACCTGATATTTTTTGTTTAATTCTTTAGTGTAAAATTCTCCTGCCTGCATTAATTTGCGTATAGAGAATATTATTTCCTTTGAGCGATGTTTTATTAGCATTTCAACTCGTTACAATTATAAGTTATTTGTATATATTTATTAAAATTCAATAAATAAAATAGATTAATAATAAAAATAATAATTTTATCTAAAAATATTGCAAAAGAAAATATTAAGCAATGAATTTTTATTTTTTTTCTTTATTTTTCATCTTACTCTTAAGGCTGAGCCATTTTTCTAATCTTTGCTTTATTATTTTTTCATAACCCCTGTCAGTTGGGAAATAATATCGTTGATTCTGTAGCTCTTCAGGCAAATATTCCTGGTGAATAAATGCGTCTTTAAAATTATGAGCATATTTGTAACTTTTTCCGTATCCCAGTTTTTTCATTAGCCCTGTGGGAGCATTTCTTATATGTAGAGGAACAGGCAGCGTACCTGTACTTTTGACAACGTCTTTAATTTTTCTAAAGGCCAAATATATGCTGTTACTTTTAGGGGCGGTAGCAAGATAGACGGCGGCTTGAGCGAGAGCCAGTTCGCCCTCAGGGTGGCCAAGAAATCTAAATGCTTTCATAGCGTTCAAAGCAACTTCGAGCGCATTAGAATCTGCGTTTCCCACATCTTCAGAAGCGAATCTTACCATTCTGCGAGCCAGATACAACGGGTCTTCACCTGCTGAAAGCATACGTTCAAGCCAATAGAGAGCTGCATCGGGATCACTGCCTCATAAACAAGACTTTTTTTCTGAAGAGCAGACTCTAAATCTTTGATAGTTATATGCCGCTTTTTCTTTTTATCTGAAGTATCACTTTCCGATGATAGAAGCGAAGCCGTTATCTCAAGGTTGTTTAAAGCTGTACGTGCATCTCCATCTGCTATTTGTATAAGATATGCGAGAGCATCTTTTGATAAAACAAGGTTTAAGTTTCCAAGACCTCTTTCTTTGTTTTTAAGAGCTCTATTAATTATGGCATGGATATCATCCTGCGAAAAAGTCTTTAAAACAATTACACGGCATCTTGACAAAAGGGGCGCTATAACTTCAAAGGAGGGGTTTTCAGTTGTAGCTCCGATCAGGGTTATCAGGCCATTTTCTACGTGATGAAGAAATGCATCCTGCTGCGCCTTGTTGAACCTGTGTATTTCATCCACAAAGAGAATGGTTTTTTTTCTATAAAGCTTTTGCTGATTTCTTGCCTCTTCAATAACGGATCTTATTTCTTTTATTCCTGAAAGGACAGCGGAAAAATGGACAAAATAAGATTTTGTTTCACCTGCGATTATTCTGGCAAGAGTCGTTTTGCCGCATCCTGGAGGGCCCCATAAAATCATTGAAAAAATCCGGTCTTTTTCAATGGCGTTACGGATAAGGCTGCCTTTGCCGACGACATGCTTTTGACCTACAAATTCTTCAAGGCTTTTCGGTCGCATTATTTCTGCAAGAGGTCTTGATGCATCTGCGGCTTTTCGCGCCTGGTATTCAAAGATGTCCAAAAATTGTCCTATTTTTTGATAACCGTTCACGGTTCACGGTTAACAGTTAACGGTTGATTGAAACATAAAGGCGAAAGGCATTGATGTTAACCTGAGAACTCAAGTTTATATTGCATGTAAAGTTAAAATATTTTCTAAGAAAATTCAAAAAACTAATTCAAAGGTTGGTATTTCTGATTAAAATGCTTTAGGCTTGCATAATTCAATAAAAAAACTGTGAACCGTAAACTGATAACCGTGAACGGCTACTATTTTTTTGAGATCGCCTTGTGAAGTGCTTCCTGCACCACTGCCGGGAATGGGGCAGGGGCAGGTTTCCCATTCAGATCGCGTTTTACCCAGATCGCATTCTGTTCCCCAAAAGCGAGTTTTACCTTTGTGTTATCCGCGCCCATTAGGAAATACTCAAAATGAAAGATGGCGCTATGCCTCTTCAGCGACTTAAGAGCCATTGTTACCATAATCCGGTCAAACGGCATTGCTTCCCGCAGGTGGTTGATCCTGGTTTCCAGACAGAGGAGTTCCCCGTTTTCCCCGGTTCCGCGATAATACTCCGGTATCAGGTCAAAAAAATATCGATCCCGGATCTGCCCCTGCCATGCATAATAGTTTGCAAAATAGATATTTCCGACAAGGTTGGAATCGTCAAGCGAAGTATCTATGATCTGCTCGCTCAACATAGGACGAACTATCGGACCGGTAGATATGTATACTTCCTTTTCCCCTTTTATCTGTTTAACAAGGTCTGATAACGGTTCAGGGAGGGGGTCGGGAAGATTCGGGGCATCATAGCGCGGCAGCATGCCTCTCATAAATTTCCAGTAATAGTCCGGATATGGCTCTGGTTTAACGATTCCATGATCAAGTATCCTGACCCATGTAACCTGATGCTCACACCAGGCTAAACGCTCGTAGTCGCCGTTTTTCAGCATCTTCCGGAAGTCAAAGTTGAGATCCATAGTGGAGTCAGCAGAACCCTGATTTCCGGAACTCCATAAACGCGCCTCGATTTGATCCCCGACTGTGGCTTCCCCCAGTATCCGTGCATTGGTGTAGTTGGTCACCATTCCACATTTGCTTGTGGTAAACTGTTGTCCGAGCCTTCCCAGGACAGGCCATACCGCTGCCTCCCTGACCTCCCCCAGCCAGAAGAAGTAGTTGGAGAAGTATAATGTCCGGCTGAGCTGGGCATTGTGTTTAAAGGTCACAGGAAATCGTTGAATGAAAACATCCTGTCCCTGGGGGCCGTCCTTTATCATCTCAAAATGGCGTTTTTTTGTTATTTCCTCGTAAGCGCTAACCTTGGATGGCAAAGGTTCTACAGATTGACGTTTAGCTTCCTTTGCCACTATAGCAATGATTCGTTCGGGCCCCCTGGTCAGGTCAACAGGGAATGCAAGAATCAAGAGACTGCCGTCAGTCACGACGCCTTTAAAGAGAACAGCATCGGCATCTCTATAAACAATTTCAAGAGGAGCGTTGTTTTTTCCCGTCACTTTTTGCAGAACTTCCATAGCAGCCCAGATCTTTGTTCCTGCCAGGTCAAGCGTGTCGTGGTCATTGATAAGCCTGTCCAGAAGGTCGTCTCTGCAACCGCCAATGATCTCCTGCCATTCTTTCCGGCTTCGATGGGTGATGGGCGCTATATTACAGCCTTGTGCGCCATGTCCGGCAATGCAAAGACAGATCCGTTCGTCATACGACATGGAAACTTTTGTCTCATTTTCCTTCAGTCCGACGATCACGGGTTCGCCTGATTCAAGCCATTTGATCTCATAGGAATCGGACCCCTTGCCGGTCGCATGGAAGATTACCTCGTTCAACATCGGGCTCACCAGGCTGCGCAGTTCCTCTCTCGACATGTCCTGGATACCTGGAATATATCTCAAGAGTATCTCCGGAAGCTCGATTTTCATAGAACCGTCAACTCTGTTCATGG
>JAFDFV010000355.1 GCA_019309665.1 Deltaproteobacteria bacterium
ACTTTAAGGTGATTCGTCAATACCTTTAGTAAACGGCTAGCACCTGAAGCGGCCTTTGAATTCTTCGGTTTGCTCATAGGCCCTTCGCTTTGCTATTCTCATTTCTTTGTCTGCATAGCGAAGGTAATGATACTTCTTGCCTTGCTTTACCGGACAGTTTTTCTCGCTGGGACAATTGCGGCAATGTTGGGAGTCAAACGCCGCGGTGTGACGTGTTTTTTTTGTTTTTGTCATAACCGGGGAGTAACCTTGCGGACAAGAGGTGATCTCTCCCTTTTCAGAAACTGCAAAGTCCGAAAGACTTATGGCGCCTTCTTTTGGGCAGCCACCTGTAGGGGCAACCAGCTCAACATCCATCTCCTTGGCCTTTTGGCAGTTTTCGTCACTGCCATAAAGGGTGTCGGCCAGCGCTTCTTTCGGCGCAAGATTGCGTGCTTTGGTCGATTCAAGAGCTGGAATCAAGGCGTTGGCATCGCTTTCGTGGGCCGGTTCAACGTGGACATGCGTGATGAGGTTAAGGGCTTGGTCTTTAGCTTCCTCGTCTTTACAGTATGTCTCCATCACTTGTACCTGATATCCCTGTCCCTTATAACCGCTGTATGTTGCGTCCGGGTCCGAGGGGTTTTGCAGAGAGTCAGAAGCAATTTCTTTGGGCTTTTTTACTTCAACGCGCTTCTTGTCGTCAGATACATTCAGGTTGCATTGTTCTCTTAAAATTCGCTCAAGGAGCTTGTAACTGTGCATTGCCGTCACTTCGGGGCGGTCTTTGAACTGCTGAACCAGATCAAAAAGATCAGCGCTGACCGAAGCAAGGGTTTTTGCAGAATCCGATGGCTTTACCATGGAAAAACATGCCACGGCTTTTTCAGCAAGGTATTTGTCAACCAGAGCTCGATCCACCGTTGAAAATATCTCTTTATGGCCCCTGTTCAAGTTGATCAGAAACTTGTTGATGCCTGAAACAAAGATGCCGATTCGCCCCAAACAGCGCATATTCGATTTTATATGCACTGAATCGATTCGCTGCGAGTCGGTGTTGACCTTGAAAACAGTAGCCAGTTTGCTGGTAATGCATTCAAACAAGACTGCGTCCAATGCATTTTCCACAACAATGTTGCGCATGTTCCACAATGTCTTAGGAGACATATACTTGGCTGAATCTGACTCCTCAGTGATATTGAGCGCATAATGCCACTGGGTGTTGAATGCTAACTCGTCGACCGTTTCATCATCAGTAAGATCGCGTGTTTGCTGCAGCACTAAAACGCCAAGCACTGCATACAATTCCTTTGTTGGTCGGCCAAAACCGTCGGTAAAAAATGGGGCAATTCTATCGACAGGCAGCTCACAAAGAATCTGCTTCTGGAACAAACCGGCCCAAGACTGATCAAGGAGTTGTCGACGTTTCGGGCCAAGAAAGCTCCAAGGATCGAAAAGATTTCTCTGTTTGTGGTTTTTAATGCGAATCACGCCTTTTCTCCCATAAGTTGTTAATAATGCTACCAATCTCTAGCACAACCGAAGGAAAAAGGCAAGACAAAAACGAAATATATTTAAAATAATTCAGCCAGTTAACTGCACATGACTTTTTACGATTTCATCAAAATTGGCGTCTTAGGATTAAATGCCGCAGGGAAAAGTTCTCTTTTACGCATTATGGCAGGTGTTGATCAGGAATATGACGGAAAAGCCGTGCTTTCCCCGGGATACACTTTAGGGTTTCTTGAGCAGGAACCTTTGCTTGATTCGGATAAAACCGTAAAAGCTGTAGTTGAAGAAGGCCTGGTGGAGGTTGTAAATCTTGTTGATGAGTACAATAAAATCAGTGACAAATTTGCTGAGCCCATGTCTGACGATGAAATGAATCAACTTATCGAGCGCCAGGGCGAATTGCAGGAGAAAATCGATCATCTTGATGCCTGGGATATTGACGCGCGTTTGGAAATGGCAATGGATGCGCTGCGCTGCCCTCCAGGAGATACTCCAATTAATATTATTTCCGGTGGTGAAAAAAGACGTGTGGCACTATGCAGACTTTTATTGCAGAAGCCGGATATCCTGCTATTGGATGAACCGACAAATCATCTGGATGCGGAAACTGTGGCCTGGCTCGAACATCATCTTCAGCAGTATGAAGGTACGGTGATTGCTGTCACGCATGATCGTTATTTTTTGGATAACGTAGCGGGTTGGATTTTAGAGCTCGATCGAGGACATGGCATCCCATGGAAAGGCAACTATTCTTCATGGCTTGAACAAAAACAATTACAGCTTAAGCAGGAAGAAAAATCAGAATCAAACCGGCAGAAGACCTTGCAGCGGGAATTAGACTGGATCAACATGTCACCAAAAGGCCGCCAGGCAAAGGGAAAGGCACGCATTAATGCTTATGAAACACTCTTAAGCCAAGATTATGAAAAAGGGGCCAAAGATTTTGAAATATATATTCCACCGGGACCACGTCTTGGAAAGGTAGTTATTCAAGCAGAAAATCTGAGCAAAGCATATGGCGATCGTCTTCTCTTTGAGGGGATGACATTTGCTTTACCTGCGGGAGGTATTGTCGGCGTTGTCGGTCCTAACGGCGCAGGCAAAACAACACTCTTTAAGATTATAACCGGTTTAGAAAAAGCCGATTCCGGGATCATTAACATCGGGGACACTGTTAAACTCGCTTGCGTTAATCAGGAACGCGATATTCTTAAACCCGACAAGACAATATGGGAAGTGATTTCCGGGGGTAGGGATATGGTTGAGCTTGGGAAAACAGAAGTGAACTCAAGGGCCTATGTTGCCCGTTTTAATTTCTCGGGATCAGACCAGCAGAAAAAAGTAAACATGATTTCAGGCGGCGAGCGTAACAGAGTCCATCTTGCG
>JAFDFV010000356.1 GCA_019309665.1 Deltaproteobacteria bacterium
ACCTGTGAACCAAAGTGCTTTGAATTTTTTCGCAAGCACAAGAATAAATGACATTATGGCCAGCACAAGAGTAATCATGACATCACTTTTTTTGCTACAAGTGAAATAATTTAAATTTTCTATAGTTGGTATACTAATTAAAGGAACAAATACCCCTATGAATAGAGTAACAGAGCCAATCAACCCAGCAATCTGTTTTGTTCTCATTCCTGTCTTCCTTTTAATAGTATGATCCTCCCTATATGCTTCAATCCAAAAAATGCCGGTGCCATTGCTATAAAACAACGGCACCGGTTGTACATAGGCCTTACAGAAACCTGTAAGGGTTTTTAGCATCAAGGGGTGGAAGCCCTAAAGCTTTATTAGTAGCTTCTTCATTTTTGTAAAAATCCTCCATTATTTTTTTACTTTCAGCCTCCTCTTCTGCACTTTTTTGGGGCGGAGATAACTTGTCAACGATCCTATCAAATGCTTCTGCAGCGATGTCAAACCAACCTTTTGAACTTTTTGGTTTTGTTTTATTATGCATAAGCATATTTCCTTCTCCGCATTCTTCGTGGCAATGTTGCATAATACTCTTCTAATACCTCAATTAAGGAAACCAATCCAGTATAAATAAAGATTATCCCAAGTGCAAAAATGAAAAACACAAATGGGTATAGTATAAATAAAGGGAACATTACTTCGGTTACTAAAGATAACATGAGCAAAGCACCACGAATCATTGCTAATCCAGTGGCTATCGGACCACCACCTAAAACTATCAATTGAATAAGTGTACAAATCTTGTCATATAAACGAACCAGGTTATGGACAATTTGAGTCAAACTACCCCCATTTACCATTGTAGTTTCTCCATGCAACCCCCCACAAATCATATAACCGGCGGCTCCAGTCTCCTCATTCATTACAATCCAACCTTGTCCTGACCAACTGCCTAATGTAATTCCTCGCTGTGGTATCATTGCTGTGTATCCTGCATTTACGTAAGTTCGTATATGCTCTTTGACCACAGAGTTAGCCGAGATTACTGCAAGATCTGCTTCCAGAGTTTCTGGAACGTCAAGGATGTGAATGGGTATTCCTTGTGTAGATGCTTCATGAAAAATCCTTCCAGTTGATACAGAATCTATTCCATATAACATTTCAAACATAGCGTGTTCCATGTTTGTCCCTATTAAGCCACACATTCTCATCCACGAAATTTCAGCGTCACTATTTCTTGTAACAGATGTCGGGCATTTGACACTTCTTACAACGTCAATATGAGCACCACCTCTGGCTATTGACCAAATTATACCGAAAAATCCTACTGGTTTTATTTCGTTACAGAGATACCCCATTGATATATGCCCTACCGGTACTACATCCAAAGATTTTGATGCATAATCTGAAAGGACATCTACCATACTAAAATATAACATGCCCGATAAATAGAGACTATTGTCAATCATATCATCTGTCATTGGAGCATCACCAGGAAGACCTGTTATTTCTTCCTGTGCTATCTCGCTTAGTCGCTTCATCTCATCTTGAGATGTTTTCTGTGTAGCGATACAAATATTATATCTGTTACCAGCAGTTAATGGTTTATTTGTAAATTCCCATTCACCAGTGGTACCTGGTCTGAGGAATCCGATTTGTACAGACTGATTACTTAAAGCTAAACCAGTGCTTGTTCCAGTAGCTACAGTCTCACCATCAACCTGCAAGACTGGTTTCATCTGCACTATCAAAGATGGAAACGGTACATTATAAATACCGCCATAATAGTCAAGGATAAGCTGATCAGTATCAGTAGCAGGAATATAAACCAATGACGCCCTTTTCCCAGCTATCATAGATAGAGAAGTAATATATTCACTACCACCTGGCATTATCACTTTAACCTTGATCCGCATATTTTCTGGCATTTCACTAAACTCTTCAGCAGGTTTTCTATCACCAATAATACCTCTTGCAAGGTATGGTGGCAAATTATTCTTTTCAGTGATTAGTATTTCCCTTTTGCCAAGAAGTTCGTCTGTTGTTAAATTTCCAGTTGTGTTTTCTAACAGACTTATCTGTGTTTCGAGGAAAGATGCTGTTAACTCTTGGTCTACTGAAATAGTATTTCCATCATATATTACCGCAGCTTCTGCGAAATTGACTATATCTTCTTCACTGATGTTAATGCCTGTTCCTTCAGTATAAACATATGTTTTGAAGGATGGATCCATCAGCCTCCAGTTATGACCATCAAACGCTTCAACCCAGATGTGGTCGAAAATTATCCCTTCTGGCTTGTCGAACTTGTATATAACGGAGGTAGGAATTTTATTCCTCTGCAATATTGCTATTGCAGCCTCAGGTGTCTTTGCACCAGTCCAATTCATCAAGTCTTCTATTCTAAGCTCTACATCACCTCTTACATATCTGGAAGGTATGCCGGAAGTTCTCAATAATGCTAACAAAAGAGAACTCTGGTCACAATCAGTTTGAACCCTTCATGCTTCCATAATAGGGCTCGTAGTCTATATTGAACTTTACCCATGTGAATATATCTTCAACATCATTGTTCAATTCTAATGCTTTTGCTATTATTGTGTCTGTAAAGACGATTTCAGCAGTCTCCGCAAGGTCAGCTTCTGTTACCGGAGCACCTGTGGCTTTAACTGGACGCTCTTTAAACACATTGACTTTGGTATCAACTGTTCTGTTAGGTAATTCCGGTTTGGTAGCCAGAATTTCTCCCTGTACTTCAGGATCAAGTATTTCTATCAACTCCAAGACTGAATCGATTTGATCTATTGACGGGTTAATAATAATGTTGTCAAGTTCATAGATTAGTTTTCTAGCGTTGTCCAACTTCTCTTTGAAATTGCTCTCGAATTCGGTCAGGTCAATATTAGGTACCGTTGTTTTGACTTCCTCTGCAGCGGTTTCTACTTCTGCAAGCTGCCTTTTTAGTTTCAATTTTTGAATTTACCTTTTGTTTATTAGTATCTCCGTCAATCGTTTTATACTTCAGGCCTGCTTTCCAAAATAGATAATCGTTGTTATCAATAGGCTCTGATAACTTTTCTTTAAGCTCAACTTTATCTAAGTAAGCAAAAAACAAGCCATTAATGCTATTATGGAAATAATGCTTTAAATATTAAATAGTTGCATTAATTGTATGACAAAGATAGCTATGCAATTCATAGAAAATATGTAAAATGAGAGGTGAATTACATAAATTCCATTACATTTTTTACATGGTTTCAGGATGTTGTGGGTAATGGGCAGATGTTAAAGCGATGCGAAAGGAATCAGAAGAGCCAATCTTGGGTAATAGTGGTTTTTTAAAAAGAAGTTGAAGTAAATTATTTGATTTCATATAAACAGATAGTGTAAGCGTTCACGGTTAACAGTTCACGGTTGATTAAAACTTAAAACCGTGAACCGACAACTGTGAATGGTTACCAGGCACTTAATTTAATAGTATAGAAATCTCCATTTTTCATAGTGTTATTTTTTTATCGGCACAATGTAAGGTAACAAGTCGCAATGATTAAAAATACTCCAAACAACAATGAGCTTTCTCTTTTAGCATGCAGTTATAGTGTATTTTTATGCATTATTTTCGGGGCCAATGCTGTTGCCATTAAAATCAGCCTTTTTGGACTGGGCGCTTTCACAACAGCCGGACTGCGTTTCACAATAGCTTCTATAGCTATCTGCCTGTGGGCAAAGGCAAGCGGGCTTTCATTTAAGATCAGGGATGGGCAGCTTTATCAGCTTTTTGTTATAGGAATGATTTTTACTGTTCAGTTATCCCTGTTTTATTTAGGGTTAAGTAAAACCAATGCTTCCAGAGGAACTCTGATTGTTAATATTTTACCTTTTTTTGTTCTTTTTCTGGCTCATTTTTTTTTACCGGGAGATCGAATTACAATACGAAAAATAATAGGCATGGTTATAGGTTTTACAGGCGTTGCTTTTGTTTTTCTTGACAAAGAAAGTGTAACAGCAGGCTTTAGAAGCGGGGATCTCATTATTCTTGCAGTTGCCTTTTTATGGGCATGCAACATTGTTTATGTTAAAAGAATAATAGATAGTTTTGAAGCATTTCATATTGTACTCTATCCCATGATTTTTTCTGTCCCTTTCTTTTTTATTGGGGCTTTTCTGTGGGACACCAGTATAATAACATATGTTGATTTAAAAATTCTTGGGTCTCTGTTATATCAAAGCCTTGTTACTGCTGCTTTTGCTTTTGTGGCCTGGAATAAGATGCTTCAGAAATATGGAGCTACAGCACTTCATTCTTTTGTTTTCATTATGCCCATAGCCGGAGTTATGCTGGGCGGGATAGTTCTTAATGAACCCATTAGCTTTAATATCATAATAGCTTTGTTACTTGTTGTGTCAGGGATTGTAGTGATTAATTTTAAGCCAAAAAAACCGACGACTATATTTCCGCTTGGCAGGGGTATTTAGTTTCTTAGCTCTGAAATTTGTGTTTTTTGTGGCAGAAAATAAATTCGAAATACGAATATCGAAATGCGAAACAATATCGAATGACAAAAATTCAAAATCAAAAACGACAGTGTCCGCCGAAGGCAGATTTGATTGAGCTTAAGACGGCTCTTACAGTTTTGAACATTTGAACATTTGAACATTTAGTATTTGGATTTGTTTCGAGTTTCGAATTTTGTGCTTCGGATTTCCGGTTTGTCCGGGTTAGGGAGTAAATTTATGAACATCTCAACGATATATTTTGACCAGGTTAATGTTCAGTTGAAAACAGGTATTGATATTGTTGACATAAGCGATGAACTTCAAGAACTGATAAAAAAATCCAAAATTGTAAACGGGACATTAAATGCCACAGTTGTTGGATCAACCGGTTCTATAACCACAATTGAATTTGAACCAGGAGTAGTGGAAGATTTAAGCCGTGCTATTAACAGGATTGCTCCTCCTGATCTGGAATATGAGCATGAAAAAGCCTGGCATGATGGAAACGGCTATAGTCATGTTCAGGCCGCCTTGATGGGGCCATCTATTGCATTGCCGGTCAGAAATGGCAGATTAACCACGGGCACATGGCAGCAGGTTGTGGTGATCAATCATGATAATAAAGGCAGGAGAAGGAAAGTTGAGGTAACAATTATCGGTAGAGATCATTGAAACGTTCCCTTTTGAAAATAAGCTTGAGCTTCCACACTTCTTATAATGCTGTTCCCAGCTATTAAAGTATATTGTCTTGACACTGAAATGATCGTGAATTATTTATGCACTGTGTAACTTGTGCCTGCCCAGTGGGTTTTGGAGATCGGGTAAT
>JAFDFV010000059.1 GCA_019309665.1 Deltaproteobacteria bacterium
ATCAAGGCTAAATTCTCCTATTATTAAAATACCCCTGTCTGTTTTACAGAGAACAGGAACCTTCCATGTCTTATTCTTAACATCAAATCGTGGGGTGCCGGGGCTGGTTAAATGACCAATATTCTCAAATAAATATTTCTTTACTTTCTCATAGATTTCCATATCTTTACCCCCTTAAAAAAACACCTTTCCCATGCCTTAAAGAATTCATCAGATTAGATTTCTATTATTTATATTCAATAATTTCAAGCAAAAATCATATTTTTACGCATCCGCCAATAAATTTGTCAATTTGAATGTCAATGATAGAAAATTGGGGGTATAATATGGGGATAATCCCCCTATTATGAGATGGATAAGAGGTGGGTTGTGAGGTTTATTTTCTTGTTTTTTATGCCAAGCTTTTCCCTGATATTGCTCCTGTGAAAATCGATTGTACTTGTGGCCAGATTAAGAAATTGCGCTATCTCTTTTGTGGTCTTACCGTGCCTGACAAGATCTATTATCTGAATTTCCGCGGGAGTGAGCTTCAAATTTATTTTGGAAAATTCGCGCACCAACGGCGCAACAATCTCATTCAAATTTGATTCAATAATATTTACATAAGCCTTTTGTTTGCTGTCCAATCTGCTCTTTTTTAATCTTTCCAGAAAAGGCGCAATAAATTCCTTTGCATTCAGCAATACCGTCTCTTCAAGCTCTGTTTTGGCTTCGATTCTTTGTTGCATCAAAACCTTGAGTGCTGTATTTATTTCCTTAATTTTACAGGTCTGCAACTCTGATTCCGCCCTTGTTTTCTTTAGGGATTTTTCAGCCTTCTTGAGACCGGATATTGCCGCCTGTAGTTCTTTTTTGGTTTTTGAAAACTCTATTGTTCGTTCATGAAGACGTTTTTCTAACTCGCAGTATTCTTTTTGCAGATCTTCTGCCTCTTTTCGGCCTTTAATCTCTCGAACACATACAACGACACCTGTCAGATTTGCGTTTTGATCAAAAACAGGAAAAGCGCTTGCCTCCCGCCATCCCTCCGCTCCATCCACCTCAACTACGGGCACGATTTCGTGCTGAACACTATGGTTCTTAAGAGATCTTTCCGCGGGGCAAAACTCACAACATTTACTTTTTCCATGGTAGGCTTCGTAACATTTTCTGCCCATGACAGGAAGGGCATGGGAGTACCATTTTTCAACTGTTTGGTTAACCAGCAGTATGTTTAAATCGCTGTCAAGCACAGATATGCCATGACAAATCGCATCAAAGGCACTACGCAAGAGTTTTCCTCTTTCATATTTCATGATCACTCCCTTCAACCCGGACAAATATCATGCTGCATAAATTCTAAATACATAATCGGATCTTTTTTATGTCAAAATTAACTACTATCTTTCTCTGAATGTTTATTTCAGGATGAGCAAAAAACATGCCATCGATATTATTATTGATGTAATACCTTAGATATTAAATAGTTACATTAATTGTATGACAAAAAACAGCTATGCTAATTCATAAAAAATATGTGAAATTGAGAGGTAAATTACATAGTTTCAGAATAGTAGATAAGGGCTCGGTCTAAGGATGGGAAGGATGGAATACAAAAGGTTTTGGATGGGATTACAACAATTGAGGAGGTACTCGGGGTTACACTCAAATAAAAAAGCCCTGTATATGCAAACAGGGCTTTTTAAATTATATTTTTAAATCTATTTCTCAAGCTCGGTTTTTTCTACCTCATCTTCAGGTTTATCTTTATCTTCTTCAGTTACGGTCTCTTTTGATTCTGCTGCCAACTCCATTTCATCCGAGTTCTTGTCAGTATCTTCTTCCTGCTCGGCAGACTTTTTTTCTACTATCTTTTCTACATGTTTTTCTTCTCTTTTCTCAGGCTCGACTTTCTCTACTGCAACCTCTGCAACCTGTTTCTTTTCAACAGCAGCACTTTTTTTGCCCTTTGTTTTCTTTTTTTTACTTTTTTCCTTTTCCATAGTAACGAGTTCGATCATTGAAACAAGCGCAGCATCTCCCGGACGTCTTCCCAGTTTAACAATTCTTGTATATCCTCCTGACATTGTACCAAAGCGCTCGTTAGCTTCACTAAACAACTTGTAAACAACGGCTTTCTCCCTTATTATTGAAAGCGCCTGTCGTCTGGCATGAAGATCTCCCCTCTTTGCAAGAGTAATCAGATGGTCTGCCCAGCGTCTTAATCCTTTTGCTTTTGTATCAGTAGTACGGATACGTTCATATTTAAACAGAGAAGTAACCATGTTTCTGAACATGGCATCTCTGTGGCTACTAGTTCTATTTAATTTCAATCCAGCTTTTCGATGTCTCATAGTTCAGTTTGCTCCCCTTCATCTGTATCTTCCTCGGGAGGCACAAATCCTTCAAGCTTCATACCCAAAGAAAGACCCATCTCACTTAAGACTTCCTTGATCTCATTCAAAGATTTTCTACCAAAGTTTTTTGTCTTAAGCATTTCTGCTTCGGTTTTACTTACCAACTGATAAATCTTTAGTATATCGGCATTTTTGAGGCAATTAGCGCTACGAACAGAAAGCTCAAGTTCATCAACACTTCTGTAAAGGTTTTCATTAAACTGAGGCTCCTGCAGCTCATCAACTTTCTTCTCGGCTTCCGGTTCAATTTTTTCATCAAAATTAATAAAAATTGTCAACTGCTCTTTTAAAATCTTGGCGGCGTATGCGACTGCATCCTCGGGCAGTATGCTTCCATCTGTCCACACCTCCAAGGTGAGCTTATCATAGTCGGTTTTCTGCCCCACCCTGGCATTATCTACTCCATAATTTACACGCTTAATAGGAGAAAATACTGCATCAACAGGTATTGTGCCTAAAGGAGCATCTTCATCCTTATTGGCTTCGGACAAAGAATATCCTTTCCCGACTTTAACGGTCATGGTTATATCCAGTTTCGCGTTCTTGGAAAGAGTTGCAATATGTGCATCAGGGTTAAGAACTTCGCATCTTCCGTCATCACTGATTATATCGCCGGCGGTTACTTTTCTCTCTCCTTCGACATTAATGTAAACTGTCTTTGGTTCAGAATGGGCTACTTTGAAACGCACCTCTTTCAAATTAAGAATAATCTCGGAAACATCCTCGAGCACACCTGAAATAACACTGAATTCATGCATTACAGTATCAAATTTTACCGCTACTATTGCAGATCCATACAAAGAAGAAAGTATTATCCGCCTTAAAGAATTGCCAATCGTTATGCCAAATCCTCTTTCAAGAGGCTCACAAACAAACTTGCCATAAGTAGGTTTGCTGGTTACCTGCACCTTTTCCGGCCTTATCATTTCTTGCCAGTTCATGTACATAAGTTCATTTGACGACATATTTTATCTCCGGATTAATTTTTTGGGAAATTAGTTATTCTCTCATTCCAATATAGACTTTCAGATAAATAACTTCACAAGGATAGAAGGAGAAAGGCGTAATAGTTATACGTCGACAACTGATAACGCAGTGAAATTATTTATCTGAAAGTCTATAGGAAAAAATTCTGTTTGTTACTTGGAATAAAGCTCCACTATAAGCTGCTCCTGGATAGGCATTGTCAGATCTTCCCGGACAGGACAACCTTTTACTATGCCCTTCAAGTTCTCTTTTTCCAAATCAAGCCACTGTGGAATACCTCTTCTAACAACGGCGTCAAGTGAATCTTTTATGGTCTGCACGTTACGACTTTTTTCACGTATTTCAACAACATCACCCATTTTTATCAGATATGAAGGAATATTTACCTTCTTGCCATTAATAAGGAAGTGACTATGCTTGACAAGCTGACGGCCTTGAGTTCTTGAATTAACAAATCCCAAACGATAAACAACATTATCAAGCCGACGTTCCAGCAATACAAGTAAATTTGTTCCAGTTATACCCTTCTGACGGTCCGCTCTCTTAAAAAATAGACGAAATTGCTTTTCGGAAAGACCATACATGCGTTTTACCTTCTGCTTTTCACGAAGCTGAATAGCATAATCCGAATTTTTTCTTCCACGACGCTGGCCATGCTGACCAGGTGGATAACTCCGTCTGTCAAAAGCACATTTATCAGAATAACAGCGATCTCCCTTTAGGAACAATTTTAAGTTTTCTCGTCGGCATAACCGACAAACTGACCCTATATATCGTGCCAAATTTTCCTCCTTTATCTATACCCTGCGTCTTTTTGGTGGTCGGCAACCATTATGCGGGATAGGAGTAACATCTTTGATCATAACAACATTAAACCCTGCGGTCTGCAATGAGCGAAGCGCCGATTCCCTTCCTGCTCCAGGACCCTTTACATATACTTCAACATTCTTCATCCCATGTTCCATCGCCTTTTTTACAGCGTCTGCTGCCGCCAGTTGTGCTGCAAATGGTGTACTCTTTCGAGATCCTTTAAATCCTTGAACGCCGGCGCTTGACCAGGCAACAACATTACCTGCAGGATCTGTAATAGTAATTATTGTATTATTGAAAGTAGATTGAATATGCACTATTCCATTTGGAATATTTTTCTTTTCTTTCTTTTTAGTACGGACACTTTTAGCCATAAATAAAGCCTCTTTCTACTCTTACGGGTTGCGGGCTAAGATTAAACTTATTACCCGAATCACTTCCTTTTCTCTCCACCTCTCTTCTTAACAGCCGATCTTTTTGGCCCCTTTCTTGTGCGCGCATTAGTACTTGTCCTCTGTCCTCGCACGGGAAGCGATTTTCGGTGACGAAGGCCACGATATGATCCAAAATCCATAAGTCTTTTTATATTCATAGAAATTTCTGTACGGAGATCACCTTCAACCTTATGTTCACTGTCAATAACCTTGCGGATATTATTAATCTCGGCTTCTGACAAATCATCACTCTTGATATCAGGATCAATGTTAAGCTTTGTTAGTATGCTTCTCGATATCGTCCTGCCAATTCCATAAATGTATGTCAACGCTATCTCAATCCGCTTTTGTCTAGGTAAATCTACACCCGCAATTCTTGCCAAAGTTTTCCTCCTCTATCCCTGCCTCTGTTTGTGCCGTTTATTTTCGCAGATCACTCTTACAACACCTTTTCTACGAATTATTTTACACTTACTGCAAATTTTTTTAGCTGATGCTCTTACTTTCATAAATAAAACTCCTTTATGCCCTTCAGGCAAGCTATTAAATTAGCGCACCTTCGGCGCAAATATAAGTGCCTAAAGTGAGCTAAAGTATATTAAAGTGCCTAAAGTTAAGGTATTCTGCCATTTTATATAAAAATTTTTTGAGTCATTAATGCATGGGAAAGTGTAACAGTTTCTTTTCCTATGTTATAATTTACACACCGAAGGTGTAACATAACTTTAGGCACTTTAGCTCACTTTAGGCACTTTTTATTACTTTGATCTGTATGTTATTCTGCCGCGAGAGAGATCATATGGTGAAAGTTCTACTGTAACTTTATCTCCCGGCAAAATTTTTATAAAATGCATGCGCATTTTCCCGGAAATATGCGCAAGCACCTCGTGCTTATTTTCCAGTTCAACCTTAAACATTGCATTGGGCAAAGCCTCAAGAACCTTGCCCTCTACCTTTATAGCCTCTTCCTTTGGCATTTTTAACTCCCATTCCTTTTACTTAAGATAATTGGACCGCTTTCTGTAATCGCTATCGTATGCTCAAAATGCGCAGACAAAGAACCATCCTTTGTTACAGCCGTCCATCCATCTTCAAGAATTTTAACATCACAATCCTTTTCATTTACCATGGGCTCTATAGCCAAAGTCATACCCGCTTTTAATCTGACACCCATACCGGGCTTTCCAAAATTAGGTATCTGAGGTTCTTCATGAAGATTGCTTCCTATACCATGCCCTACAAATTTGCGAACTACAGAAAAACCAGCCGCTTCAACATACGTTTGGATTGCATGAGAAATATCCGAAAGCCTGCCGCCCGGAACCGCCTTTTCTATACCTTTATAGAGAGACTCTTCTGTAATCTGAGTCAGTCTTCGGGTAGATTCGGATATCTTGCCAACAGCCACTGTGATAGCTGAATCACCGTAATAACCGTTTAAAAGAACACCAAAGTCCAGGCTAATAATATCGCCTTCATTCAGCGGAGTTTTAGAAGAAAATCCGTGTACAACAGTGTTATTAAGAGATGCGCATATTGAATAAGGGAAACCCCTGTATCCCTTGAAAGCCGGAATTGCATTTCTCTCATAAGTCAACTGTTCTGAAAGATCATTTAAATAAAGAGTATCAATTCCTGGCTTTATCTCTGACTCAAGTCTAGAAAGAATTTCTGCAACAACCTGATTACTTGCATAAATCTTTTCAATTTCTTTGTGCGATTTTAAAATCACCATCTTAAAACCTTCCCTTAACCCTATCTCCGCTCTTTTTTAAAAAACCCTCGTAATGACGTGTCAACATGTGCGATTCTATTTGAGATACAGTATCAATGGCTACACCGACAACTATAAGAAGAGCCGTGCCGCCGAAATAAAAAGGAACATTAAATTTTGATATTAAAATTGACGGAAGCACACATACTGCTGAAACATATATCGCCCCGCCAAGAGTTATTCGAGTCAAAACTCTCTCAATATAGTCCGCTGTACGCTTACCTGGTCGGATGCCAGGTATATAGCCGCCATGTTTTTTCATATTTTCCGCAACATCATCGGGGTTAAATGTGATAGCGGTATAAAAATAACAGAAAAAGAATATTAGACCTACAAATAATACTTCATAAATAATGCTGCCGGGCGTTATTGCGGAGACAATATTCTGTATCCATGCAATTGCTATAAAACTGCCTATAGTTGCCGGAAACATCATAATTGATGATGCAAAAATAGGTGGTATTACTCCAGAGGTATTAATTTTTAATGGAAGATGGGTGCTCTGACCTCCGTACATTTTCCGGCCCACAACCCTTTTAGCATATTGAACCGGTATGCGTCGCTGCCCCTGCTCAACAAATATAATGCAACCTACGACAGCTATCATAAAAACTATCATAATTATGATTAAAAAGAGTCCCATTTCCCCTGTTGAAAGGAGTTTAAAAGTATTTGCTATTGCAGTTGGCAGTCGGGCAACAATACCGGCAAATATTATAAGTGAAATACCATTACCGATCCCTCTCTCTGTTATCTGCTCACCTAACCACATAATAAAGGCAGTGCCTGCCGTCAGGGTAATTACGGTCATAAGTCTGAATTCCCATCCAGGATGTATGACCACAGGAGCACCGCCTGGCGAAGTCATTTGTTCAAGGCCGACGCTGATACCGAACCCTTGTATTATGCTTAACAATACAGTTCCGTAACGGGTATATTGTGTAATCTTTTTTCGTCCATGCTCGCCCTCTTTTGACAGCCTCTCGAGATGCGGTATAACTACAGTTAAGAGTTGGAGAATAATAGAAGCACTTATGTAAGGCATTATCCCTAGAGCAAAAACCGAGAGCCTCTCTAACGCACCGCCTGAAAACATATCAAACAGGCCAAGCAAAGTCCCTTTTGCTCGAGCAAAAAATGAGGCAAGCGCAACTGTATCTATGCCGGGAGTTGGAACATGCACTCCGATACGGTAAACTATAAGAAGAGCAAAGGTGTATAATATTCTTTTTTTCAGCTCGGGTATTTTAAATATATTTCCGAACCCCTCGCTAACCATACTATAAAACCTCTATATTTCCACCAGCAGCAATAATTTTCTCTCTGGCATTTTTGCTGGTGCTATTTAACCGTATCGTAAGAGGAATCTTTATCTCACCTTGAGCAAGAAGTTTGATACCATCTATTTTACCCTTGACAAGGCCGGAGTTAAAAAGAGCATCTTCATCTACTATGCTGTTTTCCTCGAATCTCGACAAATCACGTATATTAACTACAGCGATATTTTTTCTGAAAATATTTGTAAAACCACGTTTTGGCAAACGACGATGAATAGGCATTTGACCGCCTTCAAAACCAGGCCTCACACCTCCGCCGGAACGACTATTATGCCCCTTTGTACCTCTACCGGCAGTCTTACCATTTCCTGAGCCCACACCGCGACCAGGACGTTTCCGAGATTTTCGAGATCCTATTGCCGGTGACAATTCATTAAGCCTCATCTATCTTCTCCTCAGCTTTCACTAAATGCGAAACCTTGTTTATCATGCCCCGGATAGAAGGAGTATCTATAAATTCGACCGTTCTGTTTATCTTTGCAAGCCCCATACTACGCAATATTTTGCGATGTTTTTCAGGCCTTCCGATCATGCTTTTAACAAGAGTCACCTTCAATTTACCAGACATATATATTTCCCTTT
>JAFDFV010000357.1 GCA_019309665.1 Deltaproteobacteria bacterium
AAACTTATACCATGTTTGCCTTGATTTGATCTCGCTTTATTTGGATCCCATTCAAAATTATAGTTAATCATTTTGTATCTTTCAAAACATATGTTTGAGTTTTTATCAGCGAACATAGAGCTGAGGGGCTGGGCAACGATAACCGAAAAACTATGATAAAGGTAAAAATTGCCGGTCAAATACTGCCATCAAAAAGCGGCACGGCTTTGCCCAGTCCATCTCCAGCGCCTGGTTATATTTTTTTACTGTAATTTCAAAAAGTTATCACGTGTTAATTCACAATCTCTAAGAATTTTTAGAAATAGTCCAGGCCCAATTATTTCACCTGGATGAACAGGAACAACAGTACAACGACCATCGGAGTGTTTGAGGAAATGATGACTGCCTTTAACTCGAATAACTTCAAAATTAGCCTTTTTGAGAACTTTAATAATTTGCTTACCTTTCAATGAAGGAAATTGAGTCATACTGGCACCGCTATTCTTTGAAAACCGACAAATTCTGTAATAATTGGGACCTCCTCAACTTCAACACATAACTCAATAGCTTCCTTAATGCGCTCTAATAAAGCATCCAAAGATTTTGCTTGTGTATGACATCCCTTTAACTCCGGAACGGTACCAACATAAAAGCCCTCCGCATCTCGTTCAACTATTACATTAAAAGTCTTCATTTAATTTTCCTCCAAAGAGAATGTAATTTTGGTAATTAATCAGTCTGCTGACCATCTTGCCTCAAATTGTTCTCGCTCCATTTTAAGCCCTTGTTTTATCTTATTGGCAATATCAGCGTTCATCATAGGTAGCATATTCAAACTCGTGCTTACTGCTGCTCGTATTCCAGCTAAGCATGTTTTAGTTTTTATCCAGTTTTGCGGACTAAAAACTCGATTTGATGGCTGGGGTTCATTTGCTGCTGATTCTAAGGCAAAGTTTAAGGAGCGTCCGGCTAAATCAACAATTTGATCAACCAGGCTATCTTCCATTGCTCTATTTAAGGAAATATCCGGATCAGGAACACTTTCCATAGGCATGGAGTTTGAAACGCCAAAACATACTGAGATTGCATAAAGGTGGTGATATGGTGCATATGCACGCATCGCGAGCAAGCTTTCATTTAGTGCTAAAGGATTATTTTTGTTCCATCTTTCCCACACTTTTTTCATCCAAACATTTAATGCTTGCGCCTTTTCTGGAGAATAATCTTTTTTAAAAAGTTGATCAAAATACTTGTCAAATATTTTGGTTTCGCTATAAGCTATGTTTGGCCTTTGAGAGTGCCATGAAATTAGATGCTTCCCCAAATTAAGTAGATCCAAAACGTAGTCTTTATCCTTATCCGCGGGCGATACTTCACCACGTTTACTGACAAAATATCCATTAGGATATTTTTGCTCATATGACTTTTTTATATTCAAAACTCTTTTATCATTACTCCTCAGGTCTCTTGGTTTTACAGCGCTTTGTGAATTGGTATTTACGCTGATCTTATCTCCTCTCTCTCGTTGGGGTATCTCGTAGAATCGAAATAGAATATAGGTTTCATCCAGTTGTTTAACTTTTTCGCTGCAATTCAATATTGTAGTTAAAGACTGGCATCCATTCACTACACTCAAACCATGAAGCTTTAACTCATTATTATTCAATGATAATTTGTTGCAAATCGCTGTAATACCATTATGATAAAAAAAGAAATCTTTGTGTTGTGCCGAATATATCGTGCTTTTTATCCCTTTATTTACTCTGTTACTGAGCCCCAAGCTTTGTCTTACGTTTTTTTGGAACAAAGTACCATCTTTTATACCTGGCATTCTAATACACTCTTTTAATGGAAGAGTTGCTACCACCACTTTATTTCCAGCTATTTCAATTTCCATGGCCTTACTATTTGACAAATCTACATTGTGATTAATAGTTGGATTATCTTTTTCAAGAGCTATATCATACCTTCTTTTTAATTCATTATTGTCAACGACTTTAATAGTCGCAAAAAAATCATTATTTTCACTTAGATCAACAAGTTGCGCTTGAAATGTGCCCAAGTCAGCTTTCGCAGCATTAGTTAGCGCACCTGTCGTAATAAGTTCAAATTCAATCTCGTATTCATCTTCCAAGGCTTTTGCCACTTCAGATAACTTTCTTTTCAATTTAGTATTACCAACCTCTTGAAGTCTTACTAAATCTTGCAACTGTACCCATGAAGATAAAACTTCACGCAAAGGCTCAGCATCAACTGACCCATTACCAATGAATTTTCCTTGTAGGATAAAAATTGATTGCTGATTATCATCAATGAATATTGCATCAATTTGTTTGTCATCAGCCCCATCTGTCATATCATACTTGGTTTCATTCATGTCTCTCAAATGGATATTACGTAGGTACCATGCAACAAATCGTTGGCCATCATTTGGAAAATTCTGCTGGTAAAATTTATCTTGTATTTCATCAGCTATTTTTTGATACATCATTTTTTTTCCTGCTGAGATATAACGTCTCCGCATCACCTACAAGCAGGGAAACGGGCATTTGTAAATGCTACGTTTTCCTCAAACTTGGCAAATGTTACAGCCGCCCGACCCTGCTTGTTAGAGTGTATGGGGTTGTTATACGTTCTTTGCCTTTAGTGGAAATCGTTCTGGATGCTCTATAGCTTCAATTCCTAAATCCACATCCAATTCCGGCCAATAAAAATGACCTGGTGTTGGTTCTTCAACATTAAGTATTTTACCGACAGGAGCATCTTTGAACCATGGGAATTCCTCATAGGAGATGAAAAGCTCCTTCTCTCTTGTCAGAAGCCATATGCCATGGATAGAAATATTAGTAATCTCAACCACTAAAGTGCTTTTGCCAAGCGCTTGTGAGTTC
>JAFDFV010000358.1 GCA_019309665.1 Deltaproteobacteria bacterium
TCCATCCGGTTGACATGTTATTCGGGATACCATCTACATACAGGGCTACCGAGTCGCTCATATTCGGATCAAAACCCCTTATGGCGATACTGCCGTGAATTACACCCTGGTTCCAGTCTTGATAGTATACTCCCGGAAGTTTTTTCAACGCCTGCATGGAAAAATCAACGTTCTCATTGTCAAGCTGTTCTGCGCCGATCACATCAACAGAGCCAGGAGAATCTGCGGTAGTTAAATAACCTGCCTTTTCGGATACTGTAACTGTACCAATTTTCATATAAACCCTGCTTTGTTCTTCTTCTGTTTCAACAGATCCCGGTTCATGTCCAAAAACAGGGGGCACAAACATCATGGCAATTACGAGTATTGATAAAAAAAATATGCTGTGCTTCATTTCGTTCCTCAATTTCTTCATCTGCTTTTCTCTTCCTCCTTTTCTTGCGCTACTGTATTTCGACCTGTGCGGTTAGCTTTTAGCCATTAGCGGTTAGCTGTTGGATAAAACCGTTCAACATCCTCTTTACTTCATTGACCTGTTGATTAAGTTCTCTAAGATCTCTCATTTCCACTCCTTTTCAATGCTAACGGCTAACCGCTAACCGCACAGGTCGCTATATTTTAAGATAACGTATTTACTATAACCTAAATTGAGCGATTTTTTACTCAATCTGCGCCGATCTCTTGCGCATAAAGGCTTCGCAAAAATCCTCGACATATCCACGGGTATGCCTGCGGTTTTTGCAAATCCTTTTTGCAAATCCTTATGCATCAAGATCTCAGCACATATCTTCGCAAAAAATCGCTCAACTTAGGTAGAAACCATTTTTTATGACTTCAGATGCTATCACATCAGCTCAAAAGCAATTGTAAGCTCCAGAGGAATCTCACCTTTGAAAAGATGCCGGGGCGGTCTTGGAAACGGGGCCGCGGCATGAATGGCCTTGAGCGCTGCTTTGTCCAGGGACTTTTGCCTGGAACTCTTTATAATCTCAATATTTAAGACATCTCCCTGGGGAGTGATCACAAAGCGTACGGTTACGAATCCCTCTATCTGCCTGGCCCTGGCTGTCTCAGGATATTTCTTATGTCTTTCTATTTTGAGCCTCACCATCTCAAGGTAGGTAGCCTCGGGGTCGCCGGAGTCTGTTAATTCTCCTGGGTTCCAGTTAGCAACATTAAGGCCTGGGGTGTCTGGAATATCCGGTATGCCTATTCCTTCCATAAGACTATCCGGCAGGTTTTTCTCAACGGGTTCCACCTTTATCGGCTTAAAAGCAGGAGAACGCCGGGTTACCTTGAGTCTTTTTACGTCTTCCGGTTTTATCTCCTTTGGCCTGGGCCGTGGTCTGGGAATAGATCTTGCGGATGGTTTGGATACGTTCTGCAAAGTCATCTCAATATAGCTCAATGCATTTGACCTGTAGATCCCGGATACATGCATGAATACAAAAATATGGATGACGAGAGAAACGCCCACCAAACCACGAAAAAGCCGGTTGGGTTTTTTCTTATGCATAACCTAAAACTCTTTCTCTGTAGCGAGGCAAAGTCTCCCTGCTCCCGCTGCCTTGACCACGTCCATAACTTTCACGGCCTTGTTCAGGATTACTGCCCGATCTGCCCTGATAACGACCAGCTTGTTCTTGTTTTGACCGATCATTTTTTTAATCCCGTTAAAAAGTTCGGAAAGAGAAACTTCCTCTGTTCCGAGAAATGATCTTCCTTGCTGATCCACAAAAACGGTAATTACTTTCTCTGTTTGAGGGGCTGCTGCTTTGGCCTGGGGAAGTTTGATCTTGATCCCTTCATCAACCATAAAATTGGTTGTAAGAAGAAAATAAATTAAAAGAAGAAACACGATATCAATCAGCGATGTCAGAGGCATCTGCACTTGGTAGCATTGCCTTGTTTTGCGGTGAACCAGCATGATAATATTCCTTAGTAACAGTTTACAGTTAACGGTTGGCTTTCTTCATTTCACGATTTACACTTTCTAATCAAGCCAACTACATGACGCTGGAACATGAGAGCAAGAAGATGTGCGGTTTTGCACACTTTCCCACTTTCTCACTTTCTCACTTTCCCACCTGCGCAATATCCAGAGTAGAATGTCCAGCCTTATCATGTCCCCCGACTCTCAGTTGTGATCTCTTTTCTTTTCCCCACGGCCTTGATAAAGGTGACGGTCCCGTCTTGGACCTGAGTCTCATAATCATCTACACGGGCAATTAGATAGCTGTGAGCTACTATTGCAGGAAGCGCCACTGACAGGCCCAATGCTGTGGTCATCATGGCCTCCCAAATCCCTCCGGCGAGAACAGCGGCATTTACCTTGCCACCCATCTGCTGAATCACCATGAATGCCTTCATCATGCCGACAACCGTTCCGAGCAGACCGAGCAACGGGGCGATATTCGCGATAGTGGCAAGCGTCTGGAGATATCGGGAAAGTTCCCTGACTTCTCTTACTGTTGAATTTATGATAACTGTTTCCAGGGTTTCGGAATTTTGATCTGCAACTTCAATGGCATCAGCCAGAACACGGCCCATGGGCGATTTACTTTCTATTGCCAGCTCAAGTGCTTTGGCAGAGTTACCGTCTCTTACATGCTGAGCCACCTCTTTTACCAACCCATAGCCGCGAATGCGTACCCGTGCAAAAGAAATCATCCTTTCCACGAAAATAGCCAGGGCCACCACCGAGCAAAGAATAATGGGGCATACTAAGACGCCTCCCTTTGCAAAAAAATCAAACATATTATTACCTCCCTTCTTTTGTGAAAGTGTGAAAGTGAGCAGGTGAGAAAGTGAGAAAGTGAAATCATGGATACTTTATTTTCAGTAGCCACGGATCAGGGTTGTTTCCCATGCTGACTAACTTTCCAATTACATTATCGTACGTTCGATGCAGATCTCCGCCGATATCCCTGTCGAGATACTTGCATTTGACGGCATACTCCAACCAAACCTGTGTCTCTGCTGCTTCACTTTCTGATTCGTTCAATTTGTTAACAAGGGCGTTTTGGTATTTTCTTCTTCTCCAGCCTTCGGCAATAGCCGAAGAAACAGAACGTGACGAACGTCGTATCTGATCTGTTAAGGAATAGATTTCTTCTTTCGGAAATTTCTTCGACAACTCAAAAATTAACATTGCAGCCTCAACCGACATCCGGTATACTTCTAATTCCCAATGATATTGTACCTTCTTCACCTGCTCACCTGCTCACCTGCCCACTTTCCCCCTGCTCACTCTCCACTTCCCAAATATCCGCTTCTCCATCAAAATTCAGATCCTTACCGCGCTTCACCAGGGCCTCCGCCTCATCGTACTCTTCCCACAAATCCGGTTTTCCGTCGGCATTTGTGTCTTCTTCGACTCTAATCAGATTTCCTTTTTCATAGTAATACCAGGTGTCTATACAATTGTCGTGATTATTGTCTTTTTCCGCACGAATTGCCTTTTCAGCATCATTGTAGAACCAGGTGATTGTAAAACTGCCGGCGCCTTCTTCGTCTTCTTCGCTTCTAACAAGTTTCCCTTGAGCGTTGTAGTGCTCTTTCAG
>JAFDFV010000359.1 GCA_019309665.1 Deltaproteobacteria bacterium
AATCCGTAAAAATAATAAACAGGAGGGAGGAAATGTCGATGAATATTGATAATTTCAAGGATCTTGTTTTACTTGTGGGCACAAATCCGCTGCCGAATTTTGTGGTAGCGGAGTTTTTTCTTAAAAAGAACGAAAACATTGAAAAGATCTGGCTTATTCATTCAGAAAAAAATGAAAATTATTTTCAGGCCGGAACGTTGGAATGTGCTAAGAATCTTGAAAAAATTATTACAGATAGATGGAAAGATAAGCATAAAAAGCTGCAATTCCCTCTTGAAAAAAATCCTTTGTCAGACGTAAGCAACGCCTCGAAAATTACAGCTAACATAAAAAACATGATTACGGAATTGAAAGAAAATAAAAGTTTTCACTTTAATTACACTGGCGGTACTAAATCAATGAGCACTCATTCATACTGGAATTTAGAGAGGATTGGAGAAGACGTGAAAAAATCTTTCTCCTACCTTGACGGCCGCAATTTCAGGCTCATTCTTGATTACCCTGATGAAGTGATAGCAGATGATTTAAGACAAGAAGTCAATATCACATTTAAGGAGCTTATTGAACTGCATGGATTTGAAAGAAGAAATGAGGATGGAACGAATCTGTTCGCAAATACATTGGAAATTTTCACAAATTTGATTGAAAGTGACCGGTTAGGTGAATTTTATGAGGACAATGGTGGTTACAACAGAAAGCTTTTTGAAAACGATAAAGGAGAATTAGCTGAAAAGGGGCAATTAAAAAGCAATAAGAAAAAAAAGGAAAAAATCGACGAGCTTAAACCAAATAAAATTTTTCAAGATATAATTGATAGTATGCCTGAAGAATACCGCATCTTTGATAATAATGGAGCTTTTAAGTGGGGGCTTGCTAAAAATAATTTTAAAAAAACATTGAAATATATCGATGGTGAATGGCTTGAAGGTTATATAGCAAAGATCCTTGAAGATGAATTTTGCAATAATACAGGAATCACATTTAACAATGACTGGGAGATAAAAAAACCTGACTGGCCTGGTGATGCATACTTTCAACTGGATGTAATAATGGTCCACGGTTACCAGTTAACCGGCATATCCTGCACAACAGCGAAAAAAAAATCTTTGTGTAAGAGCAAAGGCTTTGAAATTATCCACAGGACAAAGCAGATCGGCGGGGACGAAGCAAAGGCCGTATTAATAGCTTTTATGGATGCTAAAACAAGAGATGCTGTTCAAAGAGAGCTTTTATACGACACAGGAGTTACGCAGGGCAATATCTGTGTTCTGGGTATAAACGATCTAAAAAAAGACAAACTGATTAAAAAGATCAAGAAATTTATTTTTGATAAAGATTAAAGGAGAAACTCTCATGTCTAGTGTTTGGGCTGTGCTGCTTGATACTGTCTCGATCCAGAAATATATATTTCAGAGCAATAAATTAAAAGATAATCTTGGTGCTTCTTTTCTAATTGAAAAGATTTACAAGGAATATCTTAAAGACGCAGTATGTGAGGTGTTTGGAAAACCATTTGATATAAACGCGTGGGAAAAAAAACCTGAAGAGATCAAAATTAATAAAGGCGACCCTTTTGAGGTCGGTTACATTGGCGGTGGGAGTGCCTTTCTGCTGTTCACGGAAGAACCAAAAGCAAAAGAGTTCATAAAGACCTGGACAAAATTACTTCTTATTTATGCACCAGGCGTAATGACTGGCGTGGCTATGAGTAAATTTGACCATGAAAAAGAAAATTTTAGCCAGGAAAGAGAAAAGCTGTTTGATGAACTGCAAAAGAACAAGTCGCAACATATTCCGGAAACATTGTTGCCAAGGCATGGAATCACAGCCGAATGCAGCCGAAGTGGCCTTTCCATGGATATATGGAATAATACAGTGGATTCATATGTGTCTGCCGGATCAAATGCTGTTATTAAGGCTTCCAAACCTGCCGAAGATGATATCAATAAAAAAAAGTATGCTAAAATTTTAGAACCTGATTTTTGTTTTACAAACGAGTTAGACAGGCTTGGCCGGATCAGCGGCGAAGACAGCCATATAGCTATTGTTCATATTGACGGCAATAGCATGGGTGAAAGGTTTAAGGATGCGAAAACTCTCGTATATATAAGAGAGCTGTCAAAATCAGTGGCCAAAGCCACAAAAAGTGCGTTTGTTGATCTTTTAGGGTGTATTAAAAAAAATTATGTTCCAATTATGGAATCTCTCGGATTTGACGATGATTCAAAAGATTCAAAGCTTAAGTATCCCAGGAATGATAATAACTGCAAGATTTTACCCATACTCCCTGTGATACTTGGCGGTGATGATATTACATTTATCTGCGACGGAAAACTGGGCCTTTATTTTTCAAAAATATTTCTAAAAGCTTTTGAAAGCCAACCAGTGCATGACGGGAAAAAGCTTACTGCCTGTGCAGGCGTTGCAATTATAAAAACCAGATATCCCTTTTACAGGGGATACAGGCTTGCTGAAGAACTCTGCGGCAATGCAAAAAAAGCAAGTAGAAAGGACAACCTTAATTCATATATAGATTTTCACATCTCAATGGGTGGGCTGGCCGGAAACCTCGAAGTAATCAGAAAACAATATACTGACACGCCACAGGGAACACTTCTTTTTCGACCGTATAAAGTTTCGCTGGAAAATAAAAATGACGAAAAAAGCTTTGATCTACTGGTCAAAAATACCGGAATTCTCAAAAAATTGCCTAAGAATAAAATCAAGGAGCTAAGAGACGTCATGACTTGGTCTGAGGATGAAAGAACAATCTTTGTGAAAAAACTGGAATACAGAGATTGGGCTCTTCCTAAAATAGAGGGACGATCAAAATTTGCAGAGTCGATTTTTGATAGCAA
>JAFDFV010000360.1 GCA_019309665.1 Deltaproteobacteria bacterium
ATAAAAATCAATCCCAAAAGATGGAACCTCAACTGGTACAACTGGATAAAAGAACATATGGAGGATAGAGAATGGATCGAGCACTTTGCTGAAAAAGTCACCATCCTTTGCATGATAACCAACCTTAAGGACAATCAAGGGAAACCTTATAGTGTAAAAGAAATAGTCCCTGAAACAATCTTACTAAATTATCTGCTACATCCCCAGCCCTGGAGGTTTAATAGTGAGGAAAAGGTAGCTTTAATTGTAAAATCAAAAGAGAATCGATACCTCAAAGAAAGGAAAGGCTTTAAAGAGTGGCATCATACTAACAAGCTTTTAAAGAAATATAAAAGCCCTGTGATGCTGGTTAAATTCAACAAGTTTAAGGCCATGGAAACCCCTCCTGAGATGAGCCCCGGAAAGGAATATGAGCTAACCCTTTCAGGTGAGCTAAAAAACGGAAAACGATTCAAAGGAACAACCAAGATCATAATAACCGGGTGGAATGCGAAACACAGGTGGAAATGGAATCACCCATATTGGCTGAACTCAGAAAAAGATTTAGATAACTGGTGGAATAAAGAAAATGACTTTGAGAATTGGTGGAAAAAAACAATAAAAAAGCACGAGCGACAAAACAACAGAAAAGAAAAAGGTGATAGCCGCTCATAAAAAAAAGATGACTGTCAAGTTAAAAAATATTGGCTTATCGCGGATTAGTGGGAAAATCGTATAGTCGGTGCATTTTTTGAGGACAAGCGTATGTTGTTTGTGATAATCAAGGTGAAAAAACCGAACTTTTTACTGGAATTATTGAGAAAATGACTGAACACGAAGACTTCAATCAATTCAATCAGGGCAGCGTTGTTTCTATTCGTGGCAGCGTGGTTGATGCTCATTTTCCGCAAAGACTCCCTCTTGTTCACAGCCTGTTGAGAACCGGCAAAGACGGCAGGATAGCCATTGAGGTGAAAACCCATCTTAATTCCCAGATGGTTCGCGGGGTCGCACTGACTTTGACCCAGGGATTGGCTCGCGGTTCTCTGATCATTGATACTGGCCAACATTTGAATGTGCCGGTAGGGAAGCGTCTGCTTGGCAGGGTGTTCAATGTGTTCGGAGAAACCATTGATCGGAAAGGGGAAATAAAGGGGGGGGAATGGCGTTCTATTCATCGAGACCCTGCGCCCATCGATCAGCGGGCAACTATATCCGAAATTTTTGAGACCGGCATAAAAGCCATTGACGTCCTGGCCCCCCTGGAGAGGGGAGGAAAGGCCGGACTTTTCGGTGGAGCCGGTGTCGGCAAGACCGTCATTATTACGGAAATGATCCATAACACCGTGGGCCATCATCAGGGGGTAAGCATCTTTTGCGGCATTGGTGAACGCTGCCGGGAGGGTGAAGAGCTTTACCGAGACATGAAGAAGGCTGGAGTGATGGACGACACTGTCATGGTGTTTGGTCAAATGAATGAACCACCGGGCGCCAGGTTTCTGGTAGGCCATGCGGCCTTGACCATGGCTGAATACTTTCGGGATGATGCCAGGCAGGATGTTTTGCTCCTGATCGACAACATCTTCCGTTTTATCCAGGCAGGATCAGAGGTGTCCGGGCTTATGGGACAAGTTCCTTCCCGTCTTGGGTATCAGCCGACTCTGGGAACGGAATTAGCCAAACTTGAAGAGCGCATATGCAACACCGCAGCCGGCGCTATTACTTCTACTCAGGCCGTGTATGTTCCGGCAGATGATTTTACGGACCCAGCGGCAGTTCATACTTTTGCTCATCTTTCCGCCTCTATTGTGCTGTCACGAAAAAGGGCCAGCCAGGGGCTCTATCCTGCCATTGATCCACTCCTGTCCAGGTCCATGATGCTGGTGCCCCTTATCGCCGGAAAGAGACACTTCCATGTGGCGCAGGAGGTTCGTAAGACACTGGCAACCTACGAGGAACTTAAAGACATCATTGCCATGCTGGGGTTAGAAGAACTTTCCCGGGATGACAGGCGGATTGTGTATCGTGCCCGGCGACTGGAACGGTTTATGACACAGCCATTTTGCACAACAGAACAGTTCACCGGTCATAAGGGAAAAATGGTTAATCTGGAAGATGCTCTTGATGGTTGTGAGCGCATTTTAAATGATGAATTTTCCGATTATCCGGAGAGATCGCTTTATATGATCGGAAAAATCAGCGAAGCAAAAAAAGTATGAAACTCAAAGTCTTACTTCCATCACATATTCTTGTTGATCAAGAGGTTATCAAGGTGATTGCTGAGGCTGAAAATGGCTCTTTTTGCCTTTTGCCGCGTCACATTGATTTTGCAGCAGCCCTTGTTCCCGGACTCTTTTCTTTTGTAACAGCTCAGGGCGTTGAACAATTTCTTGCTGTAGATGAAGGAGTTCTGATTAAATGCAGCGGTGAAGTTCTGGTTTCAACAAGAAATGCTGTGATCGGGCCTGACCTGGGAATGTTGAGACAGACAATTCAAAAACAATTTGTTGAGCTTGACGATCGGGAAAAGATATCTCGTTCAGCGCTGGCAAAACTTGAGGCTAATTTTGTCCGGCGATTTATGGAATTGAAAAAACCGGGGTAAGGGCAAGTCCATGAAAAATGAATATCAGAGAAGAGCGGAAAAACTAAGCAAAGCGGTGGGGGGTAAAGAAGTCCGCAAGATAAGGGCACGTCGCGAAAAGAACAATGACGTCTGGTTTGGACTGGGCATGTTCGGCCTTGTCGGCTGGTCGGTAGCCGTTCCCACATTGATCGGCATTGCACTGGGCATCTGGATAGATCTGAAATGGCCGAGTCGCTATTCGTGGACACTCATGCTTCTTATTATCGGCGTCATCCTTGGCTGTTTG
>JAFDFV010000361.1 GCA_019309665.1 Deltaproteobacteria bacterium
CCCTTTCGCCTCAATCATAGATTCATCACCAGATTGGCAGAATATAGGTATATCCTTGGGTAACAAACGTTGTGCGGTTGGATCAAAGTGATCTGAATGAACATGTGAAATTAGGCATATCTCAACACCTGCTATTACGTCTTGTGGAGCGAACGGCAAATCGACCAATGGGTTAGGCGAGGCGCCAGTATAAGATGGCATTGTATGTTTTTCAGCAAGGTAGGGATCAGTAATAATTAACTTTTCAGAATAAGTTATTAGTAATGTTGCGTTGCGTATCTGCTGAATTTGCATAAATCATTCCTTTCTTTGTCCTAAAATCCTATGCTCTCTTTTTCATTAGGTCATTGTTCATTCGAGGGCATAATATCTGAATTCAGGGGTCGGACCGCGCAGCGGTACGTCCCCTTGAAATGAATATTCTCCATATATATATGCCCAAAGGTAATCTTTATCCATCGTAGAAAAGTCCATCTGTTCTGGTGGCATTTTCAAAGATTCATCGAGCAAAATCTCATCTGTGCTGAAACGGATTTTATGTGTAAAAATCTCTTCGTCTTCAATAAATACTCTTGTTCCATTTTCAAATATAAATTTCCTGACAAATTCTGAGATTTTATCCTCGCCCTGCTTGAACATACCCTTGTAAAACTTTAAATAGGTTTCAACCATCTCATCTTTCATGGTCAAAATGTAACTTACAGAGCTACTATTGGTTACGAAATCAGTTCTTATTTTCATAATCTCCACCCACCTATAAATCGATTTCTACCTATATACTTAAATTTTATTTCCCTATTGTCTATCCGACCATCTGCTTCCGACAGAAATCGAAACTAACGAAACAATCGGTTTATTTTTTCTGTATTGTCCTGAAATTCCTGCCCAACCAGTTATTCTATTGCTTTCTGCATAATATTCGAAAAAAATATCAATTAACAAGAAAAAAACGGCATTGTATGTATTTTCTAACTACATAACTCCACAATAAAGATGTTATATAGAAAACTGTTATGTCACAATGATACCCATTCCCCAAAATATAAACACCCTATATAGCGCTTTGCTTATTCAAAAAGCGGTCTGCTCTTGACTCTTTTAGAGCTGACTCTCCTTATTTTTTATCTTTTCGCCTAGTTAACGAAAGCTTTTGCTTTTCCTTAAAAGCAGATCGTTCAAATGTAAAAACAGGGCTCAAAAGACGGTGTTGAGTATCAGGTAGAGATTCAGGACAGGGTCGTTTAAAAAAATACCAGGTCAGGAGCGGATCAGAAGCGGCGTCGCGTGAATTGTTATAGTCGCCTTGTTTTATATAACAGAGTTTTTCAGCATGATTTCCCCTCTTTTTGATTTTCGCTCACCGTTTGTTGATCACGGATTAAATTACTGCTTGAAAAAACATTACCACATTAATTACCATATTAAAGTGGGTTGGTACCCAATTTCAATTCTTTCGCCACCAACAGGCATCCCGCCCCTTTCCCAGCATTTCAAGACGACCTTCACTTCGTCACCGGTTCATAACTTTACGGATCATCTCGCGGCTGACATTAGGGCAGAGTCGTTCGATATCGGCGATGCCAAAGGGACCGGTAACATGCCTCAGCGCATATTCGATAAGAAAGCCTATCGGCTTCGCTCACGGATTCAGGTTTCAGTAAACAGTATTCTGATTATACACGTAGTTTGATCTGTGAAAACCTTTGCAACGTTGCTGTTTTTTCTTCGTAGAAACAACAAAATGCAACTTCACCGAATTAAGTTCGACTTCCTGCCAATATTAATACCCGGCCAGCCAGCAGCCGAAGACCGGATCGACTATTTTCCAGATATTGTTGTGTTTTTCTATTAAATCCAGTTTTTCCAGTTTGTTGCGAGAGTATTGAATTCCTCCGGCAGAGAGCCTGTGACGATTCATATATTCAGTAGAGAGAATTTTTGAGACAGGATCAACAGAAAGCGCTTTCAACAGGGTGATCTGAGGCCCTGTCAGCCCTTGAACAACAGCCTCGTAGCCGTATCTCTCCGAGGCCAGCATGTTGTTAAAACCGGACTGAATATCATTTTCCGAGACGGTATCTCCGGAAATTTCGAATATGTTATATGCCAGGGCCTGCGTATAGTAAGGATACTGCAAAACCTTTTCCGAAATTTTTTCAGCGACACGAATGGAACAACTTTTCCCGCCATCCTTGAATCTTTCAACCAAAAATGAAACAAGTTCCTTGTCAGGTAGAGGTTTTAAGGAATACATTATTGCGCTTTGATAAAATGGCCGGTTTTTTTTGTTGAACATATCGAGAAGAATTCTCCGGCGGCTGCCCACAAAAAAATAGGATGCCTGTTGCTCCTGGATGTGCCTTCTCAGCACCCCTTCTATGGATGAATTTTTCAGTTCGCTGATTTCCTGGAATTCATCGAAAACAATATGGGCGTTTATCGATTCCCTGCGTATAAATACACCCAGTTCTTCCATTACATTATCTATGAGGTCTATACCGGACATAACTGATGAGACAGGCTCAACAGAGAATGAAAAACCGCTTTCAGGGGAAGGTTTAAAAACCGGGCGAAAGGTCTTAAATGTTTTTAGAAAACGAACGCCTTTGTTCAAAAGGGATTCGCGCTCATGCAAAACAGAATATATACTTTGGGAAATACGCCTGGCGATTTCATTTTCAGACGTTGCCATAAAAAAATCGACATAAACTGTAAAAAAGCCCTTGTCGGACAGGGCGGTCTGAAGTCTTCTTATAAGGGAAGTTTTGCCGTAGCGCCGGGGTGAAAATAAAACAACATTGGCTTTATTGCCTGCGTGAGAAGACAGTTGTTCAAGCTCGACAGTTCGGT
>JAFDFV010000362.1 GCA_019309665.1 Deltaproteobacteria bacterium
AAAACTAACACATTGGAAATACGATGTTTTTGTCATTAAAAAATTCGTATTTTGGTCATTGTTTCGTATTTAGTGCTTCGAATTTCGAATTTCTGACCGAAAACAGGGGTTTTCGGTGAGGAGCGCTTGACTATGTCCAAAGGAAGCGACCAGGAAAAAACCGAACAACCCACTCCCAAACGTCTTCAGGAAGCAAGAAAAAAGGGGCAGGTGGCCCAAAGCAAAGAGGTCTCTTCCGCTTTAATTCTATTGAGCTCTTTGGGAGTATTCCTTTTTGGCGGTTCCTGGATGTTTTGGAGCCTTTCCGGGTTTATGCGGGGAATATTTCAAAATCTCGGGACCTTCCGTCTGCACGATGTTTCTACTGTCAGCGCTTTCTTATTAGAGATTTTTGAGCAATACTTCTTAATTTTAATGCCTTTGATGTTGGTTGTTTTTGTTGCAGGAATTGCAGCCAATATTTTTCAGATTGGCTTTTTATTTACACCAAAGCCCCTTATTCCGGATCTTTCTAAACTTGATCCTGTTAAGGGAATGAAGAAATTTTTTTCTCTAAAGGCCTTAGCGGAGCTTGTCAAGTCGCTGTTTAAAATATTCTCTGTGGGCGGCATAGCATTTTTAATGCTAAAAGGAGAACTGGAGACCATTCCTTCTCTGATACAGATGAGCATTGCGGAGATTCTTTCATTTATTGGCAGGGTTTCTTTTAATATGTGCTTGTATGTTTGTCTGTTTTTAATTGTCCTGGCGATTTTAGATTATGTTTATCAACGCTGGCAGCATGAAAAGGACATGAAGATGACCAAACAGGAAGTTAAAGATGAATCAAAGCAGACAGAAGGAGATCCCACTGTTAAATCCAGAATTAGAAAGGCTCAGATGGAAATAGCGCAACGTAGAATGATGGAAGCGGTTCCTGATGCCGATGTTGTAGTAACCAACCCCACCAGCCTTGCTATTGCTCTTAAGTTTGATGCAAAAGAGATGATTGCTCCCCAGGTAATGGCAAAAGGAGCCGGCTTTATTGCTGAGCGGATTAAAGAAATTGCTAAAGAAAATCAAGTCCCGGTTGTCGAGCAAAAACAACTCGCTCAGGCTCTTTTTAAGCTCGCGGAAGTAGGGGATTCTGTTCCTGTTGATCTCTATCGGGCAGTTGCCGAGATTTTGGCATATGTTTACAGATTGAAGGGAATGGGAGTTTAGGGCATTAGGCATGAAAAATGCGTGTTGTATATTAAAGTGCCTAAAGTTGAGGTACGCCTTCGGCGTGCTAATTGATAACCCAAAAAATAGAAGGAGCATGCCATCACTTGTGTATTAATGGTTTATCGAACCTATATAAAATGGCAGAATTCCTTAACTTAAGGCACTTTAAAATAAGCAGAAATTTCTTTTAAAGATGGGAGGATTATGGAAACAGAAAATCAAACAGGATACTCAGAGATTGCCTTCATAGCAAAACACAGTGATATTCTTATGGCTATATCAGCTGTGGTTATTCTGGTAGTTATGATAATACCTCTGCCGGCTATGCTGCTGGATATTCTTTTGTCGTTTAACATAACATTTGCTTTAATAATTCTTCTGGTAGGCATGTATATCTCGAAGCCATTAGAGTTATCAGCATTTCCTTCCATACTTTTAATCACTACCTTGTTCAGATTATCACTAAATGTTGCTTCCACTCGAATAATTCTACTCCACGGAAATGAGGGACCTATGGCAGCCGGAAAAGTGATCAATGCTTTCGGAAGCTTTGTGGTTGGAGGAAACTATCTGGTGGGAATCATAGTTTTTTTGATCCTGGTCGTTATTAATTTTGTGGTAATTACGAAAGGAGCCGGACGAATTGCGGAAGTGGCTGCCAGATTTACTCTGGACGCTATGCCCGGCAAGCAGATGAGTATAGATGCCGACTTGAATGCAGGCTTGATAAATGACCAGGAAGCAAAGGCGAGGAGACTGGAAATTTCACAAGAAGCGGAATATTATGGCGCTATGGATGGCGCTAATAAATTTGTTCGTGGAGATGCTATAGCAGGAATAATAATTACTCTGATCAACATCGTAGGCGGGTTTGCTATTGGAGTTTTCCAGAATAAAATGGGTTTTTCCGATGCAGTCCAGAGTTATACTTTGCTGACAGTGGGAGATGGATTAGTCTGCCAGATTCCTGCCCTGATCATTTCAACGGCAGCGGGTATTATAGTAAGTAGATCTTCTTCTAAAACAAACATGGGAAGAGAGATAATTTCTCAGATTTTATTCCAGCCGCGTGCTATCGCTATTGTTGCTGTTGTGCTTTTTGGACTTGGCATGGTTCCAGGGCTTCCGGCTCTCCCTTTTGTTATTTTATCAATCCTATCCGCAAGTGTGGCTTATTTGATCTTGCAAACAAGAAAGACTGATTTAAAAAAACAGAAAGGCAGACAGATGCAAAAATCCAAAACCAGATCGCCGGAAAAGTTAAAACCCCTTCCTCCTCTTGATATTCTATCTCTGGAAGTCGGCTATGGCCTTATTCCATTGGTGGACGTGGAACAAAATGGTGAGCTTTTGGACCGGATTAAGTCAATCAGGCGACAGATTGCTCAGGAAGTCGGAATTATTGTTCCCTCTGTTCACATCCAGGATAACATGCAGTTAGAATCCGGTGAATATGCCATCTTGCTTAGAGGGAATGAAGTGGCCAGGGGAGAATTGATGATAAACCACTATCTGGCCATAAATCCCGGAACTGTTGAAAAGAAGATTGACGGGGTGCCGACAAAAGAACCTACCTATGGGCTGCCGGCTTTCTGGATTAAAGAAGAAGTTAAAGAAAGTGCTAT
>JAFDFV010000363.1 GCA_019309665.1 Deltaproteobacteria bacterium
GGCATCCAACTTCGTCCTATAAAGCCAAATCCTTGAGGTATTGGTTTATTCTTCCAGCTTTTTATACGACTCTTCGGATCTTCAAAATTTGGCAAGGCCAGTCCATCCAAGGATTCAGCGCTTTTTGTTACTCTAAATCCAGTCCCAACTGGGTTCCGCTTCTCCCAGGTGTGTTTCTTCGAATTTTTGTGAAAGGTGTCAGTACCTCCAAAAGCTCTCTCCCAACAAAGCAACATTTTAGAAAAAGATTTTGGATTTGACATCGTCACCCCAAAAATCGAACTATAATGCCAATGGCGATCACCAATGACAGCTACTGTCTTAGAAAGTTTTCCCACTGACAATGAGGCATTAAAAGATTTTACATTCTTTCCTCTCGGGGCATAAGCCTTTCCAATTACAACGATATCTGTCACCGGTTTGAAATAAGCCCCATCCCCCTCATAAATAACGGAAGAGAGTCCGGGTTCACCCAAGTATTCATCAACCAAACAGATCGGTTCTTGCTCCTCGGCAATTTCCAGGGAACCAGTTTTGGATATTTCATAAGTCGCTTTTAATAAGACGACTCGCGCTTCAGAACCATCTTTGTCCAAAACGGCATCAAGGCTCCCAACAAAAGGCGTATCATGAATCACTTCCATATGCTCAAATATCTATTCTCGGATTCTAGCAATACAGGCACTTCCACGCACTCCAAAATCTGAGGAACAAAACACAAGAATCTTATCTGATTTGGCATAACCGCGATCCAGGGCAATAGCCGCCATACCGATCAAGAGCGGAGAAAATGCCGCGCCAACATCACCTATACAGTCGGCGGGATGGGTCACCCCTGGATCCGATAGAGTTCTGCAAAGTGCGAGCATCCATTCATGCGCCCTATACACTTCACCGTTTGAATCGCAGTATACTTGGTCTACATCGTTTTTATGCCACCTTGCCATTTCCAAGGCTTCATAGATAGCAATAGTCAATCCATCACCCACGCAAGGAGCTTCACTACTCACAGGAGCACTCTCGATAGCAGTACCAATACCTTCTATTGCGCAATACATTTTCGAGGCAGTTGAAATAGCCATTTCTTCTGCCTCCAAGACAAGACAAACACTTGCCTCTCCCGGAATCACACCTCGTGGGGATGACGGTGATTTCAATCTTTCGGATCTTTCTAAATATCCCAATGTTTGAATGTCCAAAAGAGAATCTATACCCCAAATGAGTTCTATGATCTGAGGATTATGCTTAATTCTTCGCCGGGCATCAGACAAGGCTCTCATTCCTGAAGCATTGCCCTGAGGATATAAGTGAACGGTAGTAGAAGGCGAAAGACCCATCTCTGAGACAATTGATTCCAAAAGCCCGTCCATCTCAAATAAGTTTCCTGGACGCTCTTTATCCTTTAAAAGAACAGAAAGATTTATTTCCCGACGATTGATATCGTGCTTAGAAATAGTTGAAATAGCTTCAGTACACGTTCTGATTGCAATCTGTTTCGTTCGTTCGGCAGGTTGATCTAATGGACCTAAACATTCTATTTGCGAAACGATAACCGGCTCGCCATATCTATCCACTATTCCTTCCAGTTCTGTAAATCGTGTGATCCCTGCACGGAGTGATGCACAAGTTTGTTGAGCATTGTATCCAACAGGAGAAATCATACTCATTCCGGTAACAGCGAGCTTTTGAGACATAAGAGACTTATTTCCCCTTAAAATAAGCTACTTCATTTATTTTGGGTTTTTTGAACACACTTAATTTATCAAGTTTTGTTCAATTAATGTGTACTGCCCCTCCCTTGATCTTATTTATACCACTTGAACGTGAAAGGAGATAAGCACCTTTTATAACAATTTTTCCACTTCTATTCAGAGTAATACTCGCCTTCCCACAACGCAGCACGATCTCTTCTTTAGCATCAAAAGTCACCCGCTTTCCGTCTATCAGGACATCCTTGGGTCTTTTTGTTTCCAAAGCTATAGTTGAGTATTCTGTGATTTCATCAACCAGAGAATATAGAGTGTCAATAATAATAGGGAATTCGGGATCATTATTTTCAAAAACAAGCAACACATCTCGATCCGCTGAAACTGTTTTTTGCAACATTCCAGGTTTGATCGAGTTGGTAAATCGTGCTGAGATAGGCCCTTGCGTGTTTCCGGAAAAGTCAACAAAAGCCTGCCCACTCTCATCCACGTTTACAATTTTTCCTACTCGAACGCCCTCAATCTGCTTGGAGATCTCCAGTACTCGGATATTTTCAGTCAACGCCTTTTTCATATCAGTTTTCCAAAATCTTCTTGCCCTTGATCACAACATTCCCTGAACCTTTGACATTGATCTTTTTACCGTTAATGGAGATATCACCATTTTTTTTCAATGTTATTGTGGCTTTCCCACATTTTATGGTCAATTGATCTTTAATTTCAATAACTCCCTTTTTTGCCCCTGAAATACCAAAATCATCACCTGCATTCAAAGCCCTCTTTTTGCCGGATGTGATGCTGATGTCCTTTCCCGCACTACACGAGAAATTCTTGCCCGCTCTTTCAGAGATATTCCCTCCGGCATTTACAGAGATATTCCCGCCGGCATTCACTGACTTACTTGCTGCAACATTTTCGCTGCTGTGTGCTCCAACACCCACGATCTTGGCGCCACCTATCTCCTCAGCCTTGATAGCTCCAACTGATTCGTTCATAGCAGCGCCCACGCTCACCTGATAAGCCGCCCCGATACTCAGTGCCTTGGCAATAGAAATCGTTTCAGTCTTGTTAGACCCAACCTTAACGCTCTGATTCGCGCCCACAGTAACATCCTGATTG
>JAFDFV010000060.1 GCA_019309665.1 Deltaproteobacteria bacterium
CGCAGGCCGGCAATGATTTCCCGGATACGGTCCAGATCATCCCATCTCTTTTTGCGGAAAAGCCGAATCCAGCATTCGAACAGGCGATAGAGCAAACGACGGTCCCAGGTTGCTCGGGATACAGAGGGAACTTGAATTGATTTTTCATTTTCATTGTACCACCGCCGCAAATCGGACCAGCGATCACCGCAGTAGGCCAAGGCTGAAAGATGAAGAAGATGGGATATACGTTCTATTTCGTTTTCTGGAAGTGTAAACAGACGGCGGATTTCAAAGGCCCGCCAAGCGCCGGCAGAGCATTGTTTACGAAGTTCTTCGTCATCGGAGGTCGGATTCAGGAAGGCGTCCAATCCCTCAATGGCCGCCATTTCATAGGCCATGGCGAGACGGTGTAACAGTTCGTCATCAAAATCATTCTCAGGAAAATCAATGAACATTTGATGGCCGACCGCCTGCTTTACGAGACGGGCATCAGCAACTTTCAGCCCACGGTCGCGTTCGGCTTCGCCAACAGCCAGGACAGCCCAGTGACGGTCTACATTATGGAGGTGTTCTGCAAGTATCACGCGTCACCTCTCTTGCTGGTTGCCACGACTTTATCCCTGAAAGTGTCGATACTTCCGGCCGGCAGATAAATGGCCAGCAACTCGACCAGGGTTTTTCCCGGGCAATTCTCGGAAAGCATTTGCCGGCTTGCTGCAAGGTCATCGCTATTGGGTGGAACATCTCGAACCAGGACACCAAATATCGTAACACCAGAGCCCTTGGTCTTGATATAATGTTTTGCGGCGTTCCGATATGTTCCTTGCCAGTCGGACCTTATTGCCCTATGTCCCAGATAGACGACAGCTCTGTCCCGCAGAGGTTTGTTGTCCCGAAGATCGGTCAACTGTCTGTTCAGGGAGTGATCGCCATATCGTACAACTTGTGGGGGTGACTTGTTTTCCTTACTTGTTTTTACCTCACCAAAGGCAAATCTGGTTTCTTCATTGTTTTTATGAAAACCGACCAGATCGGCTCCGGGCAGGCTGGACTTGGGTTTCCGAATATCTCTACCGTCGGGCCAAGGGAAGTATGAATCCCTATGATGGGTCAAATAAGCTTCCGCAAGAGCCTCTCCAACCTCCCAGTTTTGAGGAGGCGTGTCATTGTTGAGGATTTTGGTAATTTCATCACTTGCGAAATCCGTACCAGGTAAACTTTCAAGCAATGCTGCGATATCGGCCGTTCCATCATTGTCAAACACTAAGGATGCAACTGGCCCGGCCAAAGCCGCATCCAGCTCCTCGGCGGTCCAGGACACTCCGCATCCGGTCACCGGCAGACTGCCAAGCGTGTATTCGACTGCACCGGAAGCCAGACTCATGTTATCGCCATCGGATTTATGCGCATAATGTTAAACCGCAGATTTTTTACAAGTATCGTAAATTATATGTATCATATATTATATCCGGTTACCAGCCCAACCCTTAACACACCGAATGTTTTCGAAAATCCCCTAACTGCTCAGACGTTAGTCCCCTGTATACTTCAAAATACATCTTAGTTGCAATATAATCTTTTCTGCTTAAGCTTACCCCCTCACCCAAATCGAATACCGAACAAACCGCCGTTCTCGGTGGCATCCGTCAAGCGGGTCGGGATGATGTATTGCTCCAGATCAAAGTCCTTTGGCAAGTCGGCGGGCAGTGCATCTTCATTCATGGTAATAAGGAATATCCAGGGAGAACTGTTAAAAACAACAGTCCTTACCATTTTTCTCTACCTCTACGTCTTGATCCTCAAGATATGAATATCCCAGTTTCATGCCATCCAGCAGCCCCAGAAACCTTTCTCTTTCCATTCCCATGATCTCTGAAGCCTTGCTAAGGCTTATTTTACGCAACACAAGAGCGCCGATGACACCTAATAGCTTCTCGCGGTCATCCACGGTTTTGAAGAATGGAAGTTCATTCGCTATTTCCCTCAATGGAGATATCTGCATTTTGATCACCCCTTTTCAATGGCAGATGGAGAGTTTCCCAGATGGCGTGACGGTTCTGCTAATAGATTAGAATGTACGAAAAAAACGCATATCGCTCCAAAATACGCGCCTCCCGCTTTATTTGCAAGCCCTTGCCAGAAATGCCCTTCCTCACTGAGCCCATGGCACGAAACTCGTGCAGAGCACAAAAATCCATACCAAATTAGCTGGATCGTACCAAAATATTTTTCTACGTTCGATTCCCCGTTCCATTACGTGTTGCAGGATACCAGGAGCATCAAGTCTGGCATGGCACAGAGGCACTTCAGCCTTTAGGTTTATCTTCCAATTTCTCGCTGATCCTATTCAACACATCACCAACAGATGTTTCTGTTGATTCCAATACTTCATTGCCAGTGTGTTTGTGGTGCGGAGAAGTCGAATGGAAAGATTTAATAAAACGTTCGTACCTATTGATTAGATCAAGCATATTCCAATTCTCGTTTTTGTCTCACAAGTCTATTAATCGCCTCTTTTGCAAAACGCCAGTCTAAATAATCGTCATCTTCTGTAAACACCTCTTTATTTTGCAACTCTTCAACTTTTGCCTGAAATGCCTTAAAGGGCATATGATATTTGGCCTCAAGATGCTTGCTCTCCGCCTCATATTTCTCGATTTTGGCCATAAGCATAAGCAAAGCCTGGTTTTTGATAAAGGATTTCAAATCCTTAAAGCCAAGCTGAGTAACTATTGACTCTGACCTTTCTGCAAATTTTATATCTAAAGAAGTCCCCATTTTATCTCCTCCCCCTAAAACGCTTCATATCTTCTTTTTTTTATCAATACGCGTTCATATTCTAGTTGGTTATATAGCAGCAATATGTGTAATTCCTGAAAGATGAGGCCCCTTAAAAAGATCTGAGCGAACCATATCAAAGAAAACTATTCAGCCACAAACGAACACGAATTTACACAAACAAGGCGAATTTAAGCAGCATGCCTAAGCACTTCTATTTCTGCCGCAAAGTCTGCATTCTCAAGACTTTTTTCCACACGCTCCAATACAGGGTCATCTAATAAGTATTCCCTGCAACCGTCACACTGCAAGACGGGTACCTTCTTCAAGACAACAATGCTTATTTCAGTTAATTTGAAGGGCAGATCTGTGATCATAGATTTCATTGTAGATCCACACACATGACATTTCATGGTGATCGCCTCCTTGTTTTGAAATCTTCCTCCCATTCCTGTGGTATTGGATACAACCTTCATACATGTTATTCTTAAACAATATGCGGGGTGGTTTTGCTTTCCTTCAGTGAGAGCAGGATAGAATCGTCTATCTGTAGTCGCATTTCTGTCAACATATCTTTTCCTTTCCTAAGGGATTTGCTCAAAAATCTATACCAAATTAGCTGCTTATGGTCAACAGAAAACCACCTTGCCCGGGCTGGCTGATGGATAGGTAGATCTTAAACAGGATAGCATTCAACATTTGAGAAGGATGATTTTGGCTTCAAGACTGCCGTCCTCGTGGCATCCCTCAAGCGGGTCGGAACGATGTATTGCTGCAGATCAAAGTCCCTTAGCAACTCGGCGGGCAGTTCATCTACTGTTAGATCTATTCCACTTTTGAAAGATTCACCGAAAGTCGCCATATCACCAGTCAGTGGCAGGATTGCACAAGGAGCCCTATCATCAGCATTTATCGTCGGAAATTACTTGATCAATAAGACCGGGCATGGCTTCAATGGCATAAAGTGGTAATGATAATATTGAGTCAATGATAAGGGATGAAGAGAAAATCTGATTCCAAACGACATTTTTTTCAGAAAGGAAAAGTCTCAGACTGTTAAGTGTGCCGGTTTTACCTGCTTTTACTTCAACAGGCAGAATCTGTTCACCTTTTTGCCAAAGATAATCAACTTCTGCTGCGCTCCCCCTTGCTTCAAGTTGCCAGTAAAAAAGATGGGTTTGTCAATATGTGGGTGCTATTTTAGACTATTTTGTCCAAATAACAGTGGTGTTCCTTTCGGGGCGGCCTAAAAAATAAAAAAAGGCTAACCTGTAATGGCTAACCTTTTGAATTTATTGGCGGGGACGGCGAGACTTGAACTCGTGACCTCCGGCTTGACAGGCCGGCGCTCTAACCAAAGCTGAGCTACGCCCCCAAAATAGAAATTTTTACCTAGTGCCTGAACGAAAACTGCTAATTTTCCCAATTTCTGCGTCAGGCTAAATTTTAATCCTCAAAATACTCCATGTATTCCTGCGGTTAAAATTTGCGCATTCCTTGAACTTGAAAAAATTTTCTATTTTTCGTTCGGGCACTACCTAACCTAAGTTTTCGTAATGCCTGCCAATCTTTTTATAAATTCTATGGTAGGCGGAACAGGGCTTGAACCTGTGACCCTCGGCTTGTAAGGCCGATGCTCTCCCAACTGAGCTACCCGCCCATAAACCTTTGATAAACGCCCCCTTTTGCCCAATTTCGGCGTCAGACTCAAATTTTAAGCCTCGAAATACTCAATGTATTCCTGCATTTAAAATTTTCGACTTCCTTGAACTTGAACAAAATTGAGCATTTTTCAAAGGTTTCACTCAAATGATTTTAATGCAAGTGACTTTATATCTCTTTTTTTAAAAAGAGATTTTAAGTACTAATTATTTAGCGTTATGTCAAGATTAAATAATAGCTGTTTCCTGATCGAATTTTCTTGACTTTGGTATCATCATTTCAAAAGAAATATCATCTTTCTTAAAAAGTGTATCTCCCTCATTAAGGATCAGAGAATAAGACAAAACATCATCCATATGATCCGCCAGAACAATGTCTATCTGCTTTAATATTATAGAGGGTATTTCCTTTATATCTTTTTCGTTTTCTTTGGGAATAATTACTTTTTTAATTCCCCCTCTATGGGCAGCCAGAATTTTTTCTTTTAATCCCCCAATTGTGAGTATTCTTCCACGTAGAGTGATCTCTCCGGTCATGGCAATATCCCGGTAAACAGGCCTTTTCGTCAGGGCTGAGACTATGGATGTGCATAGAGAAATGCCTGCAGAAGGGCCGTCCTTTGGTATGGCTCCTTCAGGAACATGTATATGAATATCATACTTTTTATAAAACTCGTTATCAATCATAAGTCTATCGGCGCGTGAGCGGACATAGCTTACGGCAGCCTGGGCGGATTCTTTCATTACATCTCCCAGTTTGCCGGTCATGATAAGCTCACCCTTACCAGGCATAATCAAAGTTTCAATACAAAGCAGCTCACCACCCACCTGTGTCCAGGCAAGTCCTGTAACGATACCTATCTGATCCTTTTCCTCCACCTGACCATGCCTGAAACGAGGCGGCCCCAAGTATTTTTGCAAAGATTTTTCTGTTATATTAAATGTATTTTTATCTCTATTTTTTACAACCTTACGTGAAAGCTTGCGGCATATGGAAGCAATCTCACGCTCTAAATTCCTTACACCGGCTTCACGAGTGTAAAGCCGTATAATTGAATAAATTGAGTTTTTCGAAAACCCTATATTCTTACCTTCAAGCCCGTTCATACTTATTTGTTTAGTTATAAGAAAATTCTTGGCTATATGATATTTTTCAAATTCAGTATAGCCTGGCAGGCGTATAATTTCCATCCTGTCCTGAAGAGGAAGAGGTATATCCGGCAAGGTATTTGCGGTTGTGATAAAAAGAATATCTGTAAGATCATAGTCCACATCTAAGTAATGATCATTAAAGCTGAAATTCTGTTCCGGATCAAGTACCTCAAGAAGAGCGGCTGAAGGGTCGCCACGAAAATCCATACTCATTTTATCTACTTCATCGAGACAGAATACCGGATTATTTACGCCGACTTTTTTCAGGGACTGGATGATTTTACCGGGCATTGCGCCTATATAAGTACGCCTGTGTCCGCGAATTTCCGCTTCATCCCTGACGCCTCCCAGTGAAAGACGAACAAATTTTCTTCCTGTAGCTCTTGCAACAGATTTGGCAAGCGAAGTCTTCCCAACACCAGGAGGGCCGACAAAACAAAGTATAGGACCGCGTACCTTTTTGACAAGTGCCTGGACCGCAAGATATTCAAGTATGCGTTCCTTTGGTTTCTCAAGACCGTAGTGATCTTCATTTAGAATTTTTTCTGCTTCATCAAGATTATTGCGCACCCTGCTGCGGTCAAACCAGGGAAGGCTTATCATCCATTCAATATAATTTCGAACTACTGTTGCTTCAGCCGACATCGGGGTCATCATCTTGAGTTTTCTAAGTTCTTGCCTTGCTTTAGCTGCCGCCTCCTTAGACATTCTCTTCCGTTTGATCTGTTTTTCAAGTTCTTTGAGTTCGTTGCCTTGGTCTTCTTCAGCTCCCATCTCCTTTTTTATGGCCCGTATCTGCTCATTCAAATAATAACTTTTCTGGGTTTTCTCCATCTGCTCTTTTACACGGGATTTTATCCTCTTATCCATGTTAAAAATATCGATTTCCATTTTTATCAAGCCAAGAAGGATGGAAAGCCGTTCGCAGGGAGAAAGAATTTCCAGAAGATGCTGTTTGTCCTCAATTTTGAATGAAAAATGAGCAGCTACGGTATCTGCCAATTGAGATGGATTGGATATGGCGGAGATATTGCCCACAAGTTCTTTAGAAATATTCTTTGACAGATTGACATATTCTTCAAAGCTTTCAATAACAGCCCTGCTAAGCGCAACACCTTCTGCAACTGAAATTTCCGTCTCAACTACCAGCTCAACATCCGCGCTGAAAAAGTCATTATCCTGAATAAAGCGCTTTATACGTCCCCTTGACTTTCCCTCAATAAGAGCCTTTACCGTGCCGTCAGGAAGCTTAAGCAGTTGAAGCACTTTCCCAAAAACACCAATAGAATTAATATCCTTCTCCCGGGGATTATCAATACCTACCTTTTTCTGTGAGGCAAGAAAAATATTTTTGTCTTTATTCATTGCATCGGCAAGCGCATTTATAGATTTTGTCCGTCCAACAAAAAGAGGAGCCACCATATAAGGGAAAACCACGATATCTCTTAAAGGTAAAAGCGGGAGCTTTTGTTTTGGCTGTTCCTGCATGTGTTCCTTTAAAATTTTTGGTAAATTTATCATTTTTAATATTTTTTTTTGGTTAGCGTTCACGGAACATTGAAATTAGAAATTTGCCCTTCATGCTTTCGTACTGTTCTCCCCAATTTCAAGTTTCAAGCCGTGAGCGGTTACAATTATTATTAATACTGACCACTAATCTACGCCTGTTTCTTTGTCTGTTCATACAACAGGATCGGAGCTTCCTTATTCAGCACAACATCTTCACCTATCACGCATTCCTTTACATTTTCGAGAGAAGGAATTTCAAACATAATATCTAACATACAGTTCTCCAGTATTGAGCGAAGCCCTCTTGCACCTGATTTTCGTTTCGAGGACTCCTTGGCAATAGCCGCAATAGCGCTGTCTGTAAATCTCAGGTTTACTCCTTCAATCTCAAAAAGTTTTTTGAACTGCTTGATCAAAGCATTTTTTGGTTCTTTAAGTATTCTGATCAGCGCAGTATCATTTAATTCATCAAGCGTAGCAACTACCGGCAAACGACCGACAAATTCCGGAATAAGACCAAATTTTACAAGGTCCTCAGGTTGAACCATTCTAAGGATAGCTCCAACACTTTTTTCTTTCTGCTTGAGAATTTTTGCGCCAAAACCCATAACTTTCGAGCCGAGCCGACGCTTGATTATCTGTTCAAGGCCGGTAAAGGTTCCACCGCAAATAAAAAGTATGTTGGAAGTATCAACCTTTACAAAATCCTGCTGGGGATGCTTTCTTCCCCCCTTAGGTGGAACGCTTGCGGTAGTCCCCTCTACAATTTTTAATAATGCCTGCTGAACTCCTTCTCCTGAAACATCACGTGTAATAGAAGGATTGTCAGACTTTTGTGCGATCTTGTCAATTTCATCAATATAAACGATTCCCTGCTTGGCCTTCTCAACATCGTAATCGGCATTTTGGAGTAATGAAAGGATAATATTTTCAACATCTTCACCGACATATCCTGCTTCCGTAAGGCTTGTGGCATCTGCTATTGTAAAAGGAACATTAAGAAATCTGGCAAGTGTCTGTGCAAGCAAAGTCTTTCCGCAGCCGGTAGGCCCTATCAGAAGAATATTGCTTTTCTGGATTTCAATATCTCCTGTTCCAACCGAAGAATCCAG
>JAFDFV010000364.1 GCA_019309665.1 Deltaproteobacteria bacterium
GAAGAATATTTTGTAGCCGGATTATTGCATGATTTAGGTAAGATCCCCCTTAATAAGCGATTTCCGGAGGAATACGTTCATGCCATGGAATGGGCAGAACTTCAGCAAGTTCCCCTGTACCAGGCTGAAAATAGTATTTTTGAAGTCGATCACTGTATGGTTGGAGGTATGATTGCTGAAAAATGGGGGTTGAGTAAAACGATAACTGATTCACTTTGCCATCACCACAAGGTGGTTGAGGCGAGGGAGGAAAACCACCAAATGGTCGCAATTGTGGCATTGGCAAATACTTATGCCAATTTTCTTGAGGTAGGCTCATCCGGAGATCGTTTTCCTGAGGACCCACAAGCAACTCATCTTCTCGAACAGATTGGAATTAACTGGTCTGCTCTTTTAGACCTTCGAGAAACTGTCATGGGCGAGATAGAAAAAGCCAGGATTTTTCTGCAACTCACCCAAAAGGAGTAGTCTGATGAAAGTAAAATTCTGGGGGGGCCCAGGCCCTTATACCATAAAATATGGCGGAAACACAGCCTGTATTGAATTAAGATTTGTGGAATCGAATAGGCTTATTATTATTGATGCAGGCTCCGGCATCAGAGAGCTGGGCAACTATATGATGGCCAATGACCTTCCCAGGGGTCCGATAAAAACAGAAATCTTTCTGACCCACACCCATTGGGACCACATTATGGGATTTCCATTTTTCACGCCAAGTTATATTCCTGGGACGAAACTTAAGATTTACGGGCCGGTCAGCTATGAAGATAATTCCCTTGAAGATAGTGTGGGTGGGCAGTTGACCTATCGTTATTTTCCCGTACGCCGGACGGAACTTGCCTCAGAAATAGAATACATCAATCTAAAGGAAGACCAATTTGATCTTGGCGACGGGATTATTCTCACCACCAAGTATCTCAACCATCCCCTCCTTTGCCTCGGCTATCGTTTCGAATATCGTGACAAGGTTTTCTGCACTGCCTATGATACGGAACCCTTTCAGAATGTTTTCTGCACCGACCTTGATGACCCATCCTATAATGAGGCCATGGCCCACGAAGGCGACCAGGCGGCCAGGGCAGAAAATCAGCGAGTGGAAAAATTTACTGCCGGGGCCGACCTCCTAATTTACGACGCTCAATACACCCAGGAAGAATACGAGTCCTCTAAGATCGGCTGGGGGCATTCTTCATGTGAATATGCCATCGCTACGGCGAAACAGGCCGGGGCCAAACGTTTGGCCCTGTTTCACCATGAGCCCATACGAACTGATGAGCAGATGGATGAGCTGGCCGAGAAATATTGCAGCCGAGATCATACCGGTGACACAGATATCTTTTTTGCTCGCGAAGGAATGGAAATTGAACTCTAAGGGATTCACTCAAAATTACCTGTGCATAATGGTGTCACCCATTAAAGGGCACAGCTTGATAATCTGTTGTCCGAACCGAATTTCTAAAACCTACTAAAACTAAATTGAGCGATTTTTTACTCGATCTGCACCAATCTCTTGCGCATCAAGAGCAAGGCGCGAAGGCGCGAAATAGCAAGCTATTTCAAACCTGAGCAACACAGCTATTGATGTTCAGGGCCAGCGAAAAATCGCAAGTTGTGGCCTTTCGAGGTATAGTTAAAAGGAAAGTTGTATGGAAAAAATTACCGCATTTGATATGAAAACCTCGGTTGCAGAATCAGTAATTAACCTCTTCGACACAATGTTTTCTATGAAAGTGGAACTTTATGAGACAGATTCGGAGACAGGCCTGGATGGTTTTCGAATGACAGGATCATTGAGTTTGGCAGGAGATGTAATGGGGACTATGGCTATTCAGGTAAGTGATGTCTTTGCCCGCTTGATGACAGCAGCCATGATGGGCATTGAGTTGGAAGAAATTGAGAGCGAAGAAGAGGTCAAAGATGTGATTCGTGAAGCATGTAATATAGTTGGCGGCAGTTTGAAGTCGGCTCTTAGTGACCTTGGATTGTCCAGTGAGATTTCTATTCCTTCGATAACGACCGGAAACGATTTTGTGATTGAAACATTGAACATGGAACGGTATGAATTTTTCACTTTTCATTACCAGGATCATAAATTCTTCGTGGAAGTATGCATAAAAGCTGCTGCTAATATTGACTCTGAAGCACAAAGACAACTCACGGGCATAGATATCCATAAATTTAAGAGGTTGGACATAATATCAACCTCCGGTGATTCGGCAATAGAATTTTTTAAAACAATGCTTGATTTAGATCTGGAACTCTCCGAAAAAGTTTCAAAATCAGATTCCGACGATCTTCAAATTATGGGATTAATCAATTTTGCAGGATCTGTGACAGGTAGTTTAAATATACAGACGAGTTATAACCTTGCCCGCATAATGACCGTAAAAATGCTGGGCATAAAGCTGGAGGAAATTGAAAGTGAAGAAGATGTTAAAGATCTGGTTGGCGAAGCAACCAATATTATCGCCGGTAATTTAAAAGCGGGTTTTTGTGACTCAGGTTTAAACACAGTTATCTCTGTTCCTTCGATAACGACCGGAAACAATTTTGCGATTGAAATACTGAATATGGATAGATACGAACGCTTTGTTTTTCGTTGTATGGAATATGATATCTTCCTTGAAGTTTGCGTAAAGATAGATGAAAGCACAAACATTCCTTCTCAGACCGAAAGTGATGCCGGTGATGCTGTTGACTCTCAGGAAGACATAGATAATTTACTTCAGAGCATGCAAGATTCCGCTGATGACAATGTTGCTGAAGTTTTAGATAAGCCAGGCACCATAAAAGATTCTGTTGATGAAAAAGCTCCTCCTGAGATTAACGATCAAACAAAGACTATAAATGATGCTGTCGATAACAAGGGTTCAGCCGGTGTGGATGAGATTGACAGTAGGCTTGGGTTTATCCTTGACATTCCTTTAGAGGTGACGATTGAACTGGGCCGAACTGAGATGAAGATAGATGATTTGCTTAGAGTTGGTCAAGGATCGGTTATTAAGCTGGAAGAATTTGAAGGTGAAACCTTGCGTATACTGGCTAACTCAAAGTTGATTGCCAAAGGAGAGGTAGTGGTTGATAAAGGAAAATATGGTATTCGCATTACTGAAATTGTAAGTCGGCAAAAGCGGATTGAAAGTATGAAATAAATTACTGTGGGGCTGAATAGCTTAA
>JAFDFV010000365.1 GCA_019309665.1 Deltaproteobacteria bacterium
AATTCATCTTGCCGGCAACCTTGCTGTTTATGGCGGCAAAGATGCTTTTAACGCACATGCTGAACGTCTCCATTCATTAGGTCCGGTCATTACCATATCTGAATACTTGCTTTTGCTTTTTGCAATTATACATATTCTTTTCGGAGCAACTCTTTTTTATGAAAATATTGTTGCCAGGCCGGTAAAATATTTGGTCAAAAAAAGTGCCGGTGGCAGCAGCCTTGGCTCTGCAACAATGCCATATACAGGTTTTATCCTCCTTCTATTTATTGTCTTTCATGTTTTTAATTTCCATTTTGCAGATAAAACAAATCAGACTATTTTTCAAATCCTGGCAAGTACATTTTCGAGGCCGGAATACGTAATTATTTATGTTGTTGCGGTTTTAGTTGCAGCCATTCATATAAGTCATGGTTTCTGGGGTGCATTCCAGACCATAGGGGCCAATCATCCTAAGTACATGCCCTTTATCAGGGGCGCCGGCCTTGCGTATAGTATAATTATAGGAACAGGCTTTGGTTTTATTCCACTGTACCTGTTACTTATTTCGTAGCCGTTTATCTGTTGGCAGATTTTAACGTAAATTGAAGTTCGTAGCCCAATACCCGAGCATACTCATTTAAAGTATGAAGCGAAATGTGATTATTTTTTGCATTTTCAATCTTAGAAATACTTTGCTGGCTATTTTAATTTTTCTCTGGCTTCACGTAACCTAACAGCAATAAGTAGTTCGCCTTTTCGTTTTTCCACCGCTGCGGTAAATCCTGGTTTCTCACGTTCTTTTTTGGCTATTAAGCGGTTAAGATCATCCATTCTTGCCTCCTTTTACACGCACAAAATAGTCCTTTCTCAATGCTTTGGCTTTCTTTAATTTCTGGATTGGCACAGCCTTGCTTTTTTTCACGAATCCCGTCAGAAGAAGAATTGTTTGCCTTCCGGCAAAAGTATACAACACCCTGAATTGTTTTTTAAGACGTCTGGCTCTCAACTCATATATTCCATCCTCCAGATAATCGGACAGTGGACGCCTGGCTTTATTTCCCAATTCTCTCAAAGCCGCTATTGAGGCAACAACTTCTTCGGCATCTTCGACCGGCAAATCCTCAACAAACTTTTCAATGTGGCATTTCCCAGAGGCACTTCGATAAAATATAACGCGCCAGTTCATAAAAAATTAATACTACTATATAATTGTATTGTCAACCTGGAAATTACTGGGCTTTGGTTATTAATAAGCATTTTTTTAACCACAGAAGTAGTTGGAGTAAAATTCACAATTAGCCATTGATTATTGACAATTTGTGATGATAAATTAAGTAGTTATCGACAGTGACTCATTTTGTATAATAATCAATTGTGAATTATTAATGATTTTCCCCTTATTAAAGCGCTTATAGGGGAGCTGGGACGCTGTAGAAGGCGTACACTGACAAGTTGAACTTTTTTCGGAAATGAACAAACCAAAATGCTATCTTGCATATTGACACCAGTCCGGTATAATAAATAAAGGAGAATGAAATGGCTCAATTTGTTGTAGAAACTTCAATAAAGCACGGCCAATTGGCATTAGATAAGATTCCCTTTAAGGACAATACAAGAGTTAAAGTGGTTTTGATTCCAAAGGTTGAATTATCACAGATGTCCTTTGAAAAAGCGCAGGAATTGACCAGAAAAATCAAGGGTAATCTTTCTAATGATATAAGCAAAAAGAGGGATATATAATGCAAATAGTCATAGATATGCCCGACCGCTATCTTCTTAATGTCAATGCTGAGGAAATGGCAAAACAAGTCAAACTTTACACTGCGCTTGTTATGTTCCAATCCGGCCAAATATCTGCCGGCGCTGCCTGTGAGCTTGCTGGAGTTGATCGCTATAGCTTTTTGGCGGCATGCAAAAAGCACAGCATCCCGGCAATTGACTACGAAGAAGACGAGATTGAGATGGAATTGGAACGACTTAGTAGAAGGGGAAGCTGATGCTTATTGTCGCTGATAGTTCTGCACTGATAGCACTGGCAATTTGCAATTGCATAGATACGTTCGACAAGGTATTCGATAAGGTCAATGTCCCTCAGGCGGTTTTCGATGAAGTAATCATACCCGGCAAGCCCGAAGCAGAAATACTTCGCAATTATCTTGAAGGAAAAATTGTTAATATTGATTTAGCGGGTTTTGTCATAGATGCCGGCGGACTTGGTCGCGGCGAACTCGAAGCGATGGCATTATACAAGAAGCTACAGGCCGATTTTTTGCTTATTGACGATAAGAGAGCGAGAAAAGTCGCGCGCTTGAACAATATCGAGATTATTGGAAGTCAGGGAGTACTTCTCTTCGCCAAACAGAAAGGTTTGATTAAAAAGATCAAGCCACTTCTTGACAAGTTGCGCACCTCGGACATTCATATCAGTCAGCGATTGATCAAAAAGACTCTACTGCTGGCTAACGAAACCAAGTGTGAAGTGAGAAAATAATGATGCTGATGATATAAGCGTAGGGCTGGCTGTGCCGCCAAGCACGGTAGGTTGGGTTGAGCAAAGCGAAACCCAACATAAGATTTCATCAAGATTAAAGAAGAAAGAACAAACGATCCGGCAACGTCGTTTTTGGAACATCTTATCAGAAATGATCAGGATTTAATTCAACAGATATATTAATAAATTACCACATGGCAAGAACACGATAGCCCATACGGGTGTGAGGTTTAGGTTAAAAATGTCCCTGTTATTTCAACAAGACGCTGGCCCCGTTCCTTATCAGGATTTGGATGAAAAGACTGTCCTGCAATGGGACATTGCGCATATCTCTGAGCCGATTCAATACCATTGAAGAAGTCGAGGTTTTTATAGATATTCTACCGCTGATCGTTCAAAAATCCCATCAACTTTTTCCCATGTAGGGGTTTGTTTTATTAAATTATCTGGTTTTTTTTAGTCCAATTTTTCTTCTTCAGCGCCGAAAGCTTCAGCAACAGCCTGGTAAATTATTTTTTCTTTATAGATATTGACTCCTTTTGCCAAAGATGGGTCAGCTTTAATTGCGGCTTCCGGTCCCATATTTGCCAGCTTTAGAACATATGGCAGGGTTGCGTTGCTGAGAGCATACGTGCTTGTTCTCGGAACAGCGCCCGGAATATTGGATACACAATAATGAATGACACCATCAACCAAATAAGTTGGATTTGAATGAGTGGTTGGCCTGGTGGTTTCTATGCAGCCGCCCTGATCCACAGAAACATCAACAACTACACTGCCCGCGTTCATTGTGCTTATCATTTCGCGTGTCACCAGCCTGGGTGCTTTTGCCCCTTTTATAAGCACTCCGCCCACCAGCAGGTCT
>JAFDFV010000003.1 GCA_019309665.1 Deltaproteobacteria bacterium
AAAAAATGGCGTAATTTGTTCATCCAGTAATCGGGATTTTCATTATTTATATAGCTTATCCTCACCAGTATATCTTTAAGCTTATCATGCATACCTTCCAGCTCATGACTAGTTGCAAGACGAGGGACAAAATCCTGGCTTTCCGCACAACCGGCATTAAATATTTCATAACAAACAATCATTACTGCATGGGCTAAATTAATGGAAGAAAAGTCCGCTGTCGGAATATTAACAAGGGCGTCACAGAATCTTATATCCTCGTTGGAAAGCCCCCTGTCCTCAGGACCAAAAATTATGGCAATATTGTTATCTCTTGAAATGGGTATCAGGCTTTGAGCAAGTTTTGAGGGATTCTTTACAGACTGACGATGTTTCCCTGTCCTGGCGGTTGTTCCAACAACATAACTATAAGGTGAAAGTGCTTCATTAAGTTCTTCATAAAACTCTATTTGCTCAACAACTTCAGCAGCGGCATGGGTAGCCAGTTTCCTAACTTTGGTAAAATCGTAGTTTATCGGGTTAACCAGTACAAGCCTGCCTATCCCCATATTACGTATAGCGCGAGCGGCAGCCCCAATATTTTCAGAACATCGGGGCTGTTTCAAAATAATGGAAATATTGTCAAAATTTACTTTCTTTTTCATGTAACTTCTCAAAAAGTTCGGCTAAAGATAAAAAAGACGAGTTCGCTGGTGATGAAATGTAAAATAGCTGACTGTTTGAGTATCTATATGCGAGTTTCAGATATTCTTACATTTTATTATCAGTGGGCGAGTCTTGTGTCATGTAATTTGCCCGGATTTATTGAGAAGTTACTTTTTCATCAGTTAACTATTTCAAAACTGTTGAAAAAGTAACCGATTTCAGAGTCAGATGATTCCTGAGAATCTGAACCATGGACAACGTTTTTCTCAATATCTGTAGCAAAATCTCTCCGGATAGTGCCTTCCTCAGCTTCTTTGTAATTTGTCGCACCCATTAAATCACGGTATTTTAAAATTACATTCTCTCCCTCAAGTACCATTACGACAACCGGACCTGATGACATAAAGTTTGTTAAACTGTCAAAGAATGGACGTTCTTTATGAACAGCGTAAAAACCCTGTGCCTGCTTCTCGGTCATTTTCAGCATCTTCATGGCAATAATTTTCATTTTGCTGTTTTCAAGTCTTTTAATAACTTCGCCTGTCAGACCGCGGCCAACTCCATCCGGCTTGATTATTGATAATGTTCTCTCCATATTTCTTCTTATCCTTTCCTATAAATTTAAATTCATGATAACATAGCCATATCAAATTTCATAACAACATTGTTAAGGATTTTGGTAACTGCTCAGATTTTAGGTTTGGTCGGCTTTTAACCTTGAACCTTGAACCCGAGTAATTACATATATATAAACTACTACGTATGTCAAACAGGCTCTTATTGCTTACGCAAAAATAAGTTGCCTTTATTGTTTTATGGCTTAAATTAAATATTTTACATACTAATAATTATAATATATAGGTATCCTTCATTCACCAGTTTACACTTTTTCGAAAAAGCGTGTATTATCGAATTGAATACTGATGTCGAAACTGGAAATTTGAAATTAGGTAACGCATCTACATCTTAGTATTTTTTCAAATTTCTATTTTCAAATTTCACTGCCAAAATACAAGATCAACAAAGTGTAAACTACTTTTGACTTGTCGTGAAGGATGCCGATATATAGTTTATTTAATTTTTGTTTTAGGGGGAAAATAATGAAAGTTTTGATCAGCGATAATCTAGGCGAAGCAGGGATTAAAATGTTTCAGGAAGAAGAAGGGTTTGAAGTAGATGTTAATGTTGGATTGTCTCCGGATGAACTTAAAGAAATCATCGGAAACTATGATGCCCTTGTAATACGGAGCGCTACACAAGTAACAGATGATCTTCTGCAAAAGGCAACCCGTTTAAAAGTCATAGGCCGTGCAGGTATCGGTCTCGACAATGTGGATATACCGGCGGCAACGAAAAGAGGTATAGCCGTGATGAATACGCCCGGTGGCAATGTTATTACCACTGCTGAGCATACGTTAGCTCTAATGCTTTCATTAACACGCAATATACCATTGGGGACTTCATCATTGAAGGCTGGACGCTGGGAAAAAAAGAATTTGCAGGGCAGAGAGCTGTATAACAAGGTTCTTGGTGTTATAGGGTTTGGTAAAATCGGCTCAATTATTGCAGATCGGGCACGCGGACTCAAAATGCAGGTTATTATATATGATCCTTTTGTTGTGCCGGAACTTATAGAAAAGGCAGGATTTAAATATGCTTCTCTTGACGAATTATACAAAAAATCTGATTACATAACTCTGCACGTTCCAAAGCTTAAAGAGACCACCGGCCTTATCAATAAAGATGCTATTGATAAGATGAAGGACGGCGTTATGATTATAAACTGTGCTCGCGGTGGTATTGTTAAAGAAGATGATCTTTATGAGGCCATGAAATCGGGAAAGGTGGCTGGAGCAGCCCTGGATGTTTTCGAAATCGAGCCTCCTTTCAACTCACCCATCCTTGAAATGGATCGCCTGGTATGTACTCCGCACCTCGGAGCATCTACCCGGGAAGCCCAGACCAATGTTGCGGTTGCAGTCGCAGAACAGATAATTGACTATCTTAAAAACGGAACTATAATAAATGCTGTAAATATTCCCTCTGTGACCGGCGAACTCATGGCAAAGCTTGGACCTTTTTTAACACTTGCGGAGAGGATTGGCTGCCTTCAGGCACAGCTTGCAAGCTGGCCTATAAATGAAGTCGTTATTGATTATACAGGAGATTTTATGGGCCTTGACCTTTCACCTGTTTCAAGGGCTATAATGAAAGGGCTGCTTACTCCTGTGGTAAAGGATGATGTAAATTTCGTCAATGCAATTGTTCTTGCAAAGGAAAGGGGTATTAGAGTTACAGAGACAACTCATTCTAAATCCGAAGATTATTTAAATCTGATAACTGTACGCGCAATCAGTCCTGAAACAACTACCACAGTGGAAGGAACATTATTCGGCAAAAAAGAGCCGAGAGTTGTTAAAATAAATAATTTCAGGGTTGAAATGGTCCCGCAGGGACATCTGGTTCTTATAAACAATATTGATAAGCCGGGCGCCATAGGCAGTATTGGCATTACCCTCGGACAAAATGATATTAACATAGATAAGATGCAGGTCGGCCAGGAAAAAGAGGGTGAAAGAAATATTATTTTTCTAAGAACTGATATACCAATCCCCAATGATGTCCTTGAAAAATTACATGCCCTGCCGCTTGTAAAGAGTGTTATATCCTTTGAACTTTAAGATTGATGGATTGCGGATAATTAATAAGGAGATTAGCCATGTCGGAAGAAAAATCAGGCTTTACTGTAAAAGACCGGAGAATTTTTGCTGAAGAAAGTGAAGAAGAAAAAAAAGAGCCTCCAAAACAAGAAACTAAAGAAGAAGAAGAAGAAGAAAAAGAGCCCCAAGCTCCTTTGCCGGAAATAAATTTTGCAACCTTTATAGTTTCCTTAAACGCATCTGCTTTGTTACACCTTGGTGTTATGGAAGACCCTATCGCAGGCAAAAAGGTTAAAAATCTTTCCATGGGAAAACAGACAATAGATATTTTAGGTATGCTTGAAGAAAAAACAAAAGGGAATTTATCAAAAGAAGAAGAGAATTTGCTGAAAAATATTCTTTATGATCTCAGGATAATTTATGTAAAAGAACAGAAATAACGGTTTACAGTTCACGGTTATCGGTTAACAGTTTTATGTTTTTAGTAACCGTTAACTTTAAATCGTTAATCGTAAACTGTTACAAACAGGGATAGGTTATAGAAAATACAAAAAGGAATTATTTTATGAACGATTGTAAAAATATAAAAAAAACAACGGGTAAAAAGGCCTTTTTTACCATCATATCTATTATCTCAGCCTTTCTGGTGGTTTCAATTTTTTACCCGGTACAAGTCTCTGAGGCAAAAACAAAAGTCTCCTATCAGGTACCGGAAAATTTCACCGACCTTGCAAAAATGGCAAGCCCTGCTGTTGTCAATATAAGAACCGTCAAAACAATAAAGGGCGGAGGCCGTGTTTATCAACATTTTTTCAACAGCCCTTTTGGCAAACAAGACCCTTTAAATGACCTTTTCGGCAAATTTTTCGGCAATGAGTTCCAGAAGGAATTTAAGCAGAGAAGTTTAGGTTCCGGTTTTATTATTGATAAAGAAGGTTATATTGTTACTAACAATCATGTTATCGAAGACGCAGACAAGATCAAGGTAAAGCTTAAAAACGGCAAAGAGTTTGATGCTGAAATCGTTGGTCGCGATCCCAACACTGACATTGCCCTTATCAAAATAAAATCAAAGAACAACCTTCCTGTTGTAAAACTGGGTGATTCCGATGCGTTGGAAGTCGGTCAGTGGGTTGTGGCTATAGGCAGCCCGTTCGGACTGGAGCATACAGTTACTGCAGGCATTGTAAGCGCTAAAGGACGTATTATCGGCTCAGGACCTTATGATGATTTCGTACAAACAGATGCCTCAATAAATCCCGGCAATAGTGGAGGCCCTCTTATTAACATGAAAGGAGAGGTAATAGGAATAAATACAGCTATAATTGCCAGTGGCCAGGGATTAGGATTTGCAATTCCTATAAATTCTGCAAAAAGGATTGTAGACCAGCTTAAAAGCAGCGGCGAGGTCACAAGGGGATGGCTTGGTGTAGGAATCCAGGATCTCAGCGAAGAACTCTCGGAATATTATGGAATTAAAGAAGGAAAAGGTGTTCTTGTAACTGAAGTATTCCCTGGCGATCCGGCTGACGAGGCCGGAATAAAGCCAAAAGATATTGTACTTTCTGTAAATGGTAAAAAGGTTGAAAATACTCGTGAACTCAGCAAGTTGATTGCTGATACAAGTGTAGGAGATACAGTTAATATAAAAGTATTACGTAACGGAATTGAAAAAAAAATCGGAGTTAAAATTGTAAAAAAAGAGGATGATAGGATCACCGGCCTCACACCTTCAAAAGGAAATGAGTATGAACTCGGCATCCGTGTTTCTGAATTAACCATGGAAATAGCCCGACATTTCAACATTACTGAAGCAGTTGGCGTTATTGTGATAGACGTTGAATCAGAAAGCCAGGGAATGGAAGCCGGGATCAGGGTCGGCGATATTATAAAAGAAATAAACCATCAGCCGATAGAAACAGTAAAAGATTATAAAAATGGAATCGAAAAACTTAAAAAAGGCGACCCCATACAAATGTTCATTAAGAGGGTTAATGGTGGTTTTGATGTTGTAATGCTGACAAAATAAGACGGAATCAATATTATAAATACCGGACAAATAAAGATTCTCTCGCCTGCAAAAATAAACCTTTTTTTGCAGGTCACGGGAAAAAGAGCAGACGGATACCATAATCTTTTTACCCTTATGTGCTGTATCAGTCTTTACGATACAGTCTCAATTGAGTTTGGAGTCGATAAAACCTTTGTAGTCTGCAATAGCCCTAACGTCCCGGAAAATAATTCAAACCTTGCTGTTATTGCCGCAAATATTTTTTTCAAAAAACTGAGTAAAAATGAAAATATTAAGATCCTGATAGATAAAAAAATACCGGTGGCGGCAGGATTGGGTGGAGGTAGCAGTAATGCAGCTTTTACACTTTTAGGACTTAATCAATATTATGGCCGTCCCTTTTCCCGTGATGAACTCATTGCCATGGGGCTTTCTATAGGAGCCGATGTCCCATTTTTTATATTTCAGAAACCAGCTTTAGCTTCCGGTATAGGTGAAAAACTTGAAGCATACCCAAAGCTCGATCCTTTTAAAGTTTTAGTTATTTATCCTGGCATTAGCGTATCAACTCTAGATATATATAAAAATCTTAATTTGGGATTGACAAAATGCAAAAAAAAACTTAGAAGTTTTTGTTTTAACGAACAAAATTTTGAAGTAGATCAACATTTATGCAATGATCTTGAAACTGTTACAACTTCAAGGTATCCTGATATAATTGAAGCAAAAAAAGCTTTACTGTATTATGGTGCAAAAGGGGCTCTAATGTCAGGAAGCGGTCCTGCTGTATTTGGCCTTTTTTCAGATTCTGATAAAGCCCAAAAAGCATATCACCTTATTTCAAAAAAAAATAAGTGGGAACTGTTTTGTGCTGATATGTTGATTTGACTGGCTATAGATTTTGCTCTAAAATTGGGCATTTGTTGTTTTAAAAATTATAACATTCTGAATTATCAACAAATATTTTTATACTCAACTATTTGACAATATTGGGGCGTCGTCAAGCGGTAAGACACAGGACTTTGGTTCCTGCATTCGGAGGTTCGAATCCTCCCGCCCCAGCCAGATCGATATTATTTAATATTAATTTTTGACAGGATTTACAGGATATTCAGGATTGAACTTAGGGGCTTCGCCCCAATTGCGAAGCGAAATGGAATTTTAAATGAATGATTTTATAATTTTTTCAGGCAACTCAAATCCCGAACTCGCACAAAAAATATGTAATTATCTTAATGTCTCTGTGGGAGAAGCCAAGGTAAAAACATTTAGCGATGGTGAAATACAGATTGAAATCAATGAAAACGTAAGATTGAAAGACGTCTTTATTATCCAGTCAACCTGCCCGCCTGTTAATGATAACCTTGTTGAGTTGCTTCTTATGATAGACGCTTTCAAGCGTTCCTCAGCAAACATAATAACGGCTGTAATACCTTATTATGGCTATGCAAGACAAGATAAAAAAGTTGCGCCCCGAGTTCCTATCAGCGCCAAACTTGTGGCAGATCTGCTAACAGTTGCCGGTTCAAACAGGCTAATCACAATGGATTTACATGCGGGTCAACTCCAGGGTTTTTTCAATATCCCTGTGGACAATCTTTATGCCGCTCCAGCTATCCTGAATTATATAAAAACCAATTTCCAAGATGATCTTGTAATAATTTCTCCGGATGCCGGAGGAGTCGAAAGAGCGAGGGCTTTTGCAAAGCGTCTGCATGCGGATTTGGCCATTATCGATAAACGCAGGGAGGCACCGAATAAGGCCAAAGCTATGGCTGTAATAGGCGATGTTAAGGGAAAGGTCGCAATCATCCTTGATGATATGGTTGACACTGCAGGAACATTAGTTGAAGCTACTCATGCTATTATCGACAAAGGCGCAAAGGAAATACATGCATGTTGTGCACATCCCGTATTGTCAGGCGAAGCAGTTGACCGATTAGCCGATTCGCCCTTGAAAACCCTGGTTGTGTCGGATACTATTCCTCTTAACAGTAAGTCCGGCGCATGTGATAAAATTAAAGTGCTGTCAGTTGCAGATCTTATTGGGGAAGCAATAATACGTAGCCATAAAGGTGATTCAGTGACATCACTTTTTGTATAACTTATCGCACCTTCGATGCGGACATGAGTGCCTAAAGTTAAGGAATAATGCCATTTTTATATATTTTTTAAGCCATCAGCACGAGGGGGTGTTAAGCTCCTTTAGTTTTGGATTATACTTAGCACGCCGAAGGCGCACCACAACTTTAGACACTTTAGCTCACTTTAGGCATTTTAGGCACTTTTTACCCATATATTCTATAGTACCTCATTAGACAAAAAATGGGATTTTCTATACTATAAATTTATAACGCGTTATTAAGGGGGAAATTTTTTTGGAATTAATTGAACTTAAAGCAAATATAAGAAATTCTGTAGGTAAAGGTCAAGCACGGGCTCTGCGCCGTGCAGAAAAAATACCGGCTGTTCTTTACGGTCCCGGGACAGAACCTGTCCTGCTTTCAGTTAGCATAAAAGATCTTGAAAAAGCATTAAAAAAGAGTACCGCAAGTCAGGCTCTTTTGAATCTAACTATCCTCAATGGCGAAAATACCTCCAGGACCGCCATGATCAAAGAATTGCAGACCCATCCGGTTTCACGGCACTATCAGCATATTGATTTCTATGAAATATCAATGGATCGTAAAATCAGGGTCAAAATTCCTGTGGTAGTCAAAGGAAAAGCACGAGGTGTCGAAGAAGGCGGAATATTGCAGATAATCAGGCGTGAACTGGAAATACTTTGTCTGCCGACTGAAATTCCTGAGACAATAGAAATCGACATCACAGACCTTGATATTGGAGATTCAATCCACGTTAAAGAAATTCCTTTCGAAGGTGATATTGAGATTCAAGCGGATGTTAATTTTACTGTCATAACAATAGTCAGCCCGAAGGCTGAAGTAGAAGAGGTGGAAGAAGAAGCTGAAGAAGGGGCCGAAGAGGCAGTTGAAGGAGAAGAAACACCTGAAGCTAAAACCGAAGAATAAAGTTACCTTATGCCTCAAAAGAAAGTACTTCTGGTAGTTGGTCTGGGCAATCCCGGTGATGCATATGTAAAGACCCGTCATAATGCAGGATTTATGGTACTGGATGAGGTTGCGAAATCCTTTTCCATTTCAATTGAAAAAAGAAAGTTTGATGCATTATTTGGACGTGGATTAATTGAAGATTGTGATGTTATCCTTGCAAAACCAATGGCTTTTATGAACCTGAGTGGCATACCGGTTCAAAAAATTTTAAACTACTTCAAAATACCATTTGAGGATATGCTTGTCATACATGACGACATAGACCTTGCCTTTGGAAGATTGCAAATTAAAGAAAATGGGGGTCATGGGGGACATAAAGGTTTAAAATCAATAATCAAAACAGTGGGCGGCAACAACTTTGTTCGACTTCGCATTGGTATCGGGCGTTCTGAAGAAAAAATCGATGTTGCGAACTATGTTCTAAGTAAATTCAGTACAAATGAAAAAAAGCTTTTAGATACAATAACCAAGAGAGCCCGTGATGCAGTGGTTGCAACTACTTGCAAGGGCGCAAAAAAAGCTATGAACATATTTAATGACAAAAAATTAATAAGTACTCAGGTTCAAAGTTCCACGGTTCAAGGTTAGAAAGCGATGAAAAGCACATAGTAGCCAACCGTGAACAGTGAACCTGACAACCTGAATAGTTACTAAATATTTATGCTGACAGTTATTTTTGACCGAGCCCTAAGGATTGGCGCATTTATTTGCCAATCCTTTTTTGTTGATTATGTGGCTTATTAATGATATAAAAATATTTTTCAGATTATTATAGACTAAAAAACAGCAACTAATAAGAGATATAATTATCTGTTTATATAAAATTTTATCCTTATTCGTAATAATATTATTTGGTATTTGAAAATGGAATTAAAAAAGCTTAAAGAAAAAAAAGAAAATAACATGCAAAACAAAATTCGAGAATTTAAAGTGGGTGATCTTGCAGTCTATCCTGCCCACGGAGTTGGAAAGATAAAAGCTATTGAAAGTAGAGTTGTAAACGGCGAAAAACATGATTTTTATATCCTTAAAGTTCTTGAAAAGAGCATGGTTATAATGATTCCAACCTGTAATGTAGAATCAGTCGGTCTGAGAGATGTAATAAGCAAAAAAGAAATCCCTAAAGTTTACGAAGTTATAAAAAAAGATAGAGAATCCCTTATTGATAGCCAGACATGGAACCGCCGTTACAGAGAATATATGGATAAAATAAAAACCGGTTCTCTTTATGATGTAGCAGAAGTTTTTAGAGATCTTTATTTTTTAAAAATAACAAAGAATCTATCCTTTGGAGAACGCAAGCTTTTTGATACAGCAACGACACTGTTATTAAGTGAACTTTCAACAGCCAAAAATACTGACGAAGAGACTATAATGACGGAAATTGAGTCTCTATTGAATGATCCTCTATAAATATTTTTCCTCACAACAATGCCTTACAAAGGTGCTTTTACCATTCTTGTTTATGAACACGAATCCGGCAGGCGTCTTGATGTAATTGTTGCGTCCCACATTTCCAATTGTTCACGATCTTTCTCGGCCAGCCTCATCCAAAAAGGAGAAATACTGGTTCAAGAAAAAGTTAAAAAGCCCGGCTACCGGGTAAAAACCGGTGATAACATCAGCGTTAATATTCCTTCTCCTGAACCGGTTTCGGCAAAACCCGAGCCCCATAATATAGATATACTGTACGAAGATAAGCATATAATAGTAATAAATAAGGAACCGGGGCTTGTTGTTCATCCCGCACCCGGTCATAATGAAGGGACACTGGTAAACAGACTTCTTTATCACTGCCCAGGGCTTGAAGGCATTGGAGGAAAACTCAGGCCGGGAATTGTTCACAGGCTCGATAAAGATACCTCGGGTACCATGGTGGCTGCAAAAAATGACGTAGCGCATATAAATCTTGCGGCACAATTCAAGTCAAGAAAGATAAAAAAACTCTACCTTGCGTTAGTCCATGGTGTTGTAAAATCTGAATCAGACTCAATTTCACTGCCAATCGGCAGGCATCCTTCTGACAGAAAAAAGATGTCAACTGTAAGCCGAAAAAGCCGTTCAGCCAAAACATTCTGGAAAGTAATCGAACGCTTTAATAGTGTAACATTTCTTGAGCTTGATCTAAAGACAGGACGTACACACCAGATCCGAGTTCATTGCGCTGCAATTAACCATCCTATTGTAGGCGACTCTGTTTATGGCGGCAAAAAGGCTGCGAAAAACCTCCCAATATTCGTGCCAAGGCAGATGCTTCATGCATGGCGGCTTGAATTCACGCACCCTGTAACCGGAGAAGCAATGTCTTTTGAATCCCCTATTCCACCAGACATGGAAAAAGTTATTGAGATGTTGCGGGATAATGCTCAAGCTGTAGCTACTCCGGTTCAAAGCTCCACAGCTATTGTACCCAGAGGGGGCCTGCCGTGCTGACAAATACTTTTCAAAGCATTCCGTCCGAGGATTTTGAAAGAAAAGAAGCATACCAGCCCGGTTTGTTCATAAATACGCTTCGCTCTGTAGCCAATCATATTGGAAGTCCGTCAAAATATACCCATATTGATGCAACCAAATATCGTGCAAAACAGATGTGTTAATAATTTATAATATTAAAAATCTGAATTCAAATAAATTTTTTGAGGTATTCTCTTGGACTCTCCACTTGTATGGGCGGAAGTTGACCTTAAAGCCATAGGCCACAACATCCGTGAATTACGACGCATTACAAACCCAAAAGCACGCTTTATGGCCATTGTAAAGGCAAATGCTTATGGGCACGGCATAATTGAAGTTGCCCGGCAGTCGCTTGAAAACAGCGCAGAGGCGCTTGGTGTTGCGAATATTGAAGAAGGTATTCAGCTCAGAAAAGCCGGCATTAATGCGCCTGTTCTGATTTTTGGATATGCTTCTCCAGTGCATGCAAAAAAACTTATTGAGTTCGACCTCACACAAACCGTCTATTCTTACGAAATATCCAGAGCGCTTTCTGAAGCCGTAGCCGCGTACGGTAAAAAAATTAAAGTTCACATAAAAGTGGATACCGGAATGGGAAGGCTTGGGCTTTTGAGGGAAATTACAGACAGCTCTGTAAGTGAGGTTGAATCAATCTCTCGCTTACCCATGCTTGAGCTGGAAGGTATTTACACCCACTTTGCAACAGCCGATAAATCGGACAGGTCTTATGCTGGTAAGCAGTTTAAAATATTTATGGACTTTCTTAACCAGCTACGCATAGCAGGCCTGGAAATACCTGTAACTCATGCTGCAAACAGTGCAGCTATAATAAATATGCCGGAAACCCATCTGGATATGGTTCGTGCCGGCATTTCAATTTATGGACTTTACACCTCAGAGGAAGTGGACAGAAGCATCATTAAGCTAAAACCGGCAATGGAACTAAAAACAAAGATAATTCATTTAAAAAAAGTCCCGGCTGGTTTTAAGGTAAGTTATGGAACAACCTATGAGACTGAAAAGCCCACAACTATTGCTACAGTATCAATAGGTTACGCTGACGGACTTAACAGACTGCTGTCCTCAAAAGGCCGCATGCTTGTATGCGGCCATAGTGCACCAATCGTGGGACGCATCTGCATGGACTTGACCATGCTTGATGTAGGAAATATTCCAGAAATTGCAATTGGAGAAGAAGTGGTTGTTTTCGGCAAGCAGGGCAATGCATCGATAAGTGTTGATGAAATTGCTTCAACGATAAATACAATCAACTATGAAGTTGTTTCAACAATAATGGAACGTGTGCCAAGGATTTATCTGCGATAGGATTTATTAACCCGAATCCTGATACTAACAAAGCGAACAAAATTTGCTTTTTACGAGTTGAAAAAAAGTATCTTGACAAATCAATTGCCGGCGTGTACCGTTTCGGTATACAAAAAGTACAATACAAAAAGGGAAGGGAAATAGCAAATGGCAAAAACGGCAATGACACACGCAAGACTTACGCCGGAAATAAAAGAAAAGGCTGAGGCCATTCTTAAAGAACTGGGAATTTCCATTTCTGCTGCGTATGAAATGTTTTATCGGCAGATTATTGCTCATCAGGGCATTCCATTTGATTTGCGTATTCCAAATAAAAATACGCTTCAGGCAATGAAGGACGCAAGAAACGGTAAAGGGAAAAGATACGATAGCGTAGGAAAAATGTTTGAAGATATGAAAATTTAATGCTGCCAATTCGTCCGACATCCAGATTTAAAAAAGATTTGAAAAAAGCCACGAAGCAGAGTCGAAATATAAAAAAACTGCAACAGGTTCTTGAACAGTTGGCCATTCCTGCTCCCTTGCCTTCAAAGCACAAAGACCATAAGCTAAAAGGAGATTGGATAGATTTTCGGGAATGCCGTATTGAACCTGACTGGCTACTGATTTATACAATATCAGATTTCGAACTTAGACCGGTTCGTCTTGGCACGCATTCTGAATTGTTTGATTGAACGATCAAAAAAGCAGGAGCTTCTTGATGGATAAGGTCACAAGTCACCAGCATTCACTCTATCTTTGACATACATGGGAGTTATTTATGGATGTCCCCGACTTTTCCTACAAAGGATAAAGAAATTCATAAATATCAAGTGGAAACCTTTTGGATGTAACTTTATCTAACGAAATTCGGACTTGTCAAAACCTTTGATACCAATATCATAAGTAGTGTTTTCATGTTAAGTAGTACCTGAACGAAATGCCTGCTAACCATGATTAAATAAGGCTTTAAGGTATATTTAGCAGTTAGCTGTTAAATGAAAAATATAGCTTTTAGAACTAATTGCTAATACCCAATCGCTCAAAATCTTTGTTTACTTAATTGTGCACCCTCTTTACATCATGTACAAGCTTTACCTTTTTAATAGCTGATACTACTCTATCCAAATGTTCCACATCTTCAACAGCCAGGGTAAAAAAACTATCAACAATTTTGTTTTCTCTTGTTTCAGTTGTCGCATTAAGTATATTTGCTCCGCTTTTGCTGATATTGGCTGCAATGTCAGCTAACAAACCAACCCTGTCAGAAGAACTAACGCAAATTTTTACCGGATATGTCTCTGTAACATCCTTGTTCCATTCTATATCGATCTGCCTTTCAGGGTTCATTTTCAAAGCATTTATACAATTTGTCCGGTGGACAGTAACTCCATGCCCTATTGTTATATAGCCGGTAATAGCATCCCCTGGAACAGGCTGGCAACACTTGCCAAACCTTATAAGTATATCATCCACACCCTTTACAATTACACCTGCCCTGGGTTTCTTCTTCCGCACACGGCCGATTATCTTATTAAAGATAGATTCATGATCTTCTTCTGTTTCGGGTTTGGGTACAATTTTCCGTATAATTTGCAGGGGTGTGACTTTACCGTAGCCCACGCTTGTTATTAAATCATCTGCCGTCTTAAAACCAAAATGCTCAACGACTCTGTCCATATCTTCTGATTTTAATAGTTCATGAAAGTTAAGACGATACTTGCGAAAGGCTTTTTCGCACATCTCACGGCCAAGAGTAATGCTGCGATCTTTTTCCTGAGTTTTTATCCATTGCCTTATCCTGGAGCGAGCCTTGACGGTTTTAACAAAATTCAACCAGTCCTTGCTCGGATGATGATTTTTCGTTGTAATAATATCAACGATATTGCCTGTCTGCAACTCATGTTTGAGAGGAACTATGCGACCGTTAACCTTGGCGCCTGTGCACTGACTGCCCACTTCCGTATGGATTTGATAAGCAAAATCTACAGGCGTGGCGCCCCTGGGTAGTGATTTTATCTCTCCGTTAGGTGTAAAAACATATATTTCATCAGGGAATAGATCAATGCGAACATTTTCAAGAAATTCATCCGGATTCCTGAAAATTTTCTGATTTTCAACCAGGTTCTGAATCCATGCAAATTTTTTACTTATACTTTCATCAACATCTTTCCCTTCTTTATAGCTCCAGTGAGCAGCGATTCCGGATTTTGCGACCTTATCCATATCCCAGGTTCTGATCTGAATTTCTATACGCTCCCCAAAAGGCCCTATAACAGTTGTGTGCAGCGCCTGATACATATTTGGTTTGGGGGACGCGATATAATCCTTAATCTTTTTGGGAACAGGCTTCCACAAGGAATGTATTAGACCCAAAGCCTTATAGCCGTCAGAAACTGTATCAAGGATTATCCTGAAAGCGATAATGTCATAAACCTCTTCAAACGGCAGATTCTGTTTGACCATTTTTTGGTATATACTGGAAATATTTTTGTATCTGCCCAGAATCTTACACTTCAGATTATTTTCATCCATCTTTTCCTTGATAAGGTTTTTAACTTTTTCAATATATTTATCACTCTCCTTTTTATCCTTGCTAATCAATTTTTCAATATTTGAATATTCTTCGGGATAAATATACTTGTATGAGATATCTTCCAGCTCATTTTTAATCCAGTAAATACCCAGGCGGGAAGCAAGTGGTGCGTAAATATCAAGGGTTTCCTGAGCAATTCGCTTCCTTTTGCTTTCCTTATGAAATTGAAGTGTTCTCATGTTATGGAGGCGGTCTGCCAGCTTGATTAATATTACCCGGATATCATCCGCCATAGCGAGAATCATCTTTCTGATACTTTCTGCCTGGCGTGCCTGTGAACTGTCAAAGGAAAGAACGCTGATTTTGGTTACACCGGAGACTATATGAAGGATTCCCTGGCCGAAAATTTCTCTGATTTCTTCTTCTGTAGAATGAGTATCCTCTATAACATCATGCAAAAGTCCGGCTGCTATGCTGACAGGATCCAGCTTCATATCTGCAAGGATTCCGGCAACTTCAAGAGGATGAGTCAAATAAGGTTCACCGGACAGACGCATCTGACCGTCATGGACTCTTGCAGAGTAGATATATGCCCGGTCAATTATATCTATATCTGCGTCAGGATTGTGTTTAGAAACCTTGTCTATTATGTCGCTAATACGGATCATGTTAAATTAAGTGCCTAAAGTATGTTAAAGTGCCTAAAATGCCTAAAGTTAAGGAATGCACCTTCGGTGCTGCCAATTCTATGTAAATTAATGGAGCGAAGCGAGTCCTTAACTTTAGGCACTTTAACATACTTTAGCTCACTTTAGGCACTTCATATTTTTTGTCAATGATAGAAACAACCTCTAAAAAGTGTAAACCGGCAAATGAAGGATCCGGTGTCATTTCAATACGCCTTGGCAAATACCACCCGATTTGTACTTGGTCGTCCACAGTATACACACTTCCCTTTCTCATTTTCAACATCAAAGGGAATGCACCGTATTGTAACGCTAAGATCTTCTTTAATCCGGGATTCGCATTCATCAGATCCGCACCAGTGAGATAAAGCAAACCCACCGTGAATTTCAGGCTTCTCATGATTTTCAGGGGTAAAAAATTTTTTAAATCCGTTTGTTTCATCAATTTTTATGGTATGTTGTTTTTTAAACGAAACAGCTCGCTCAAATAGATTTTTTTGTATTTCATCCAGAATGGTTGTTATTTCAGCGATAAAGCGATTTCTTTCCAAAGAAATTTTATTATTATGTTCCTGATCCCTCCTGCCGACAAACACAGAATTTTCAGCGATGTCTCTTGGACCGATTTCAACCCTGAGTGGTATGCCTTTCTTAATCCAGTCCCATCCTCTTGCTCCTCCTATATCCCGGTCATCAATTTCCACTTCAACTCTGCGGAGGCCATAAAACTTCTCTTTCAGCTCTTTGGCAAGGCTTTCGGTAAACTCCATCACCATAGGCCTGTCCTTAAGCTTTCTTATAACAGGCAGTAAAACTACATGTGAAGATGCAATCTTAGGAGGAAGTATTATGCCGTCATCATCGCTATGGGTCATTATAAGTCCGCCGATAAGGCGTGTGGAAACGCCCCATGAAGTCGTCCATGCGTATTCTTCTTTTTCTTCAGCAGATTGAAATTTTATATCAGATGCCTTTGCGAAATTGCGACCTAAAAAATGTGATGTGCCTGCCTGAAGAGCTTTTCGATCCTGCATCATAGCTTCTATACACATGGTATCAACCGCTCCGGGGAATCTTTCCGAAGGTGTTTTTTTCCCCTTTATCACAGGCATGGCTAGGTATTCTTCGGCAAGCTTTTCATAAATATCAAGCATCATTCTGGTACGCTCAATGGCTTCATCTCTCGTGGCATGTGCCGTATGTCCTTCCTGCCACAGGAATTCACTTGTTCTTAAAAACATGCGGGTCCGCATCTCCCATCTGACAACGTTCGCCCACTGGTTTATCAAAACAGGAAGGTCTCGATAACTGCTTACCCACCTGGAAAATGAATCTCCTATAATTGTTTCAGAAGTGGGCCTGATTATTAAAGGCTCATTGAGGCGGCCTGCCGGGACAAGGCCGCCGTCAGGACCTTTTTCAAGCCTGTGGTGTGTTACCACCGCACATTCCTTTGCAAAACCTTCAACATGTTCGGCCTCTTTTTCAAGAAAGCTCAACGGTATAAAAAGAGGAAAATATGCATTTTTAACCCCTGTATCTTTGAACATATTATCCAGTACTTGCTTAATATTTTCCCAAATAGCATAACCCCAAGGTTTTATGGCCATACAGCCTCTTACGGGAGATCTTTCAGCCAAATCCGAATGTTTTATGACCTGTTGATACCATTCCGGATAATCTTCAGCTCTCGTTGGAGTAATTGCGGCTTTTGCCTGTTTTTTCATATCTATCCTTTCTGTATCTCTTCCAGCAGAACTTCAACAAGTTTCTCCTCTGGAACTTTTTTTATAACTCTTCCCTTCTTAAACAATATCCCTTTACCATCACCCCCTGCAATTCCGATATCAGCCTCTTTTGCCTCTCCAGGTCCATTTACAATGCAACCCATAATTGCGATCTTGATATCCAGGGAACTTGTTAAAAGTGCTTTGTCCACCTGTTCAACAATGTCAAAGAGAGCGATTTTGCAACGTCCGCAGGTGGGGCAGGAAATTATTTCAGGTCCGCGTCTCCGGATATCAAGGGCTTTCAGTATTTCAAAACCTACACGCACCTCCTCTACCGGATCTCTGGTCAAAGAAACACGAATAGTATCTCCGATACCTTCTGCGAGCAGCATGCCTATACCAAGAGAAGATTTTACGATTCCAGGAAAAAGCGTGCCGGCCTCTGTAACACCGACATGAAGAGGAAGGTCGGTTTTTGAAGAAAGAAGCCTGTAAGCTTCTACGGTGCGATGGACGTCAGACGCCTTTATTGAAACTTTTATTTGATGGAAATCTAATGATTTTAGCAATTCTATATGTCTGACAGCGCTTTCCACCATTGCCTCTGCGCCGGCACCGTTATATTTTTTTAATATGTCCTTTTCAAGTGAGCCTGCATTTACCCCTATTCGAATAGGAATATTAAGCTCCTTTGCACATTCAACAACAGCTTTTACTTTTTTTACACTACCTATGTTCCCTGGATTTATCCTCAATCCGTCAGCGCCGGCTCTTGCTGATGCTATAGCCAGCCGAAAATCAAAGTGTATATCAGCTATAATTGGAATTGAAATTTTTTTCTTTATTGATGATATTGCATGGGCTGCCTCTTCATCAGGTACAGCCACCCTTATGATTTCGCATCCGACTTTTTCCAACCGTCTTATCTGGGAAACAGTTGACGCAATATCCTGAGTAAATGTATTTGTCATTGACTGGACCGCAATAGGAGCCATACCCCCTATCTTTACTTCTCCGACCTTTATTTGACGTGTTTTTTTTCTATTTATAGTAAAAGGCATAATTATAAATCTCAATAATTTCGTTGCTTGCATGAAACAGGTCTGGAATACTTTGACAACCAATTCCTTTCAAAGCGAGTTTAATCAATGCCTTGGCACGATCACTGACTACATATTTGATGCTTATTCCCCGTTCCTAAAGCATCTTTAGATTGTTTTGTTTCTATTTTTCTTGAGCGTTGTTTACGATCTTTTAAAAAACTTCTAAATGATTGAGCTATGGAAAGTGTTCCGCCTTAAGTTGGTAGCCAGGGTAACGGAATATGAATTTTCAATGGTTTATTTCGGATTTGTAAAATAAAAAAAGGGCAAGGCTTTGGAGAGCGTGCCCGAATATTAGATAAAGCCACTATGAATCCAATGCTCTATCCACTGAGCTACAGGGGAAATAGTTATTCAACATATACTTTTTGCCCCGGATATATTTTGCTTCTGGGTGTTAAATTATTTGTGCGTAAAAAGCGCTCGAGGGGCACGTTATGGTTTTTTGCTATCCTGAAGGGACTATCTCCGCGTTTTACCAGATATGTTCTTAAACTTTCTTTTGTTGCCGGTGCCGGGCTTTCCTTTTGTCCGGGTATTTTTAGCACCTGTCCAATATGAAGATTCGTATTTAAAAGCTTGTTCAGCTTCTGAAGTTTTTTTGTCGTAGTATCAAAACGCCTCGCTATAATCCACAAAGAGTCACCGCGTTTTACGATATATTTTGATGTATGTTTATATTTGGGCTCACGAGCCCGGGATACTGCTCCCTTTTGTGGAATTTTAAGTTTTTTACCAGCTACGATTAAATTGTTTTTACGTATGTTGTTTGCCCGTGCAATGCTTTTGACACTTGTACGGTAGCGCCTCGCTATAGTTGAAAGGGTTTCTCCCGGCCTTACCTTGTGGTACACGATTCTTGTACTTCTGGGTGGAGAACAGATCGGTATCTCATCCAGTTTTGAAAGCAGTAGTTCACATTTGCCAGGGGGAACTCTCAGAAAATATTGATCAGAGGGCAATATTTTGTATCGCAGCTCTGGATTAAGTTCTTTCAGTATTTTTTCAGAAGTTCCTATATTTTTTGCTATGTCTTTGAGATGTGCCTGTTTTGACACAGATATAGTTTCATATTCTAATGGAGAAACTGTTTCTATTGAATCCAGTCCGTATTTTTCCAGATTTTTGACTATGTGTAAAGTTGCAAGGAACCTGGGGACATATCTGGCGGTTTCCCGCGGAAGCTTTTGATATAGATCCCAGAAATCGTCAAGGTAGTTTATATTCTGACCCCGTATTACACGTAGCACCCTTCCTTCTCCGCAATTATACGACGCAAGAACTGTGTTCCAGTCGCCAAAGATGTTATGCAGTTCTTTCAGGTAAGCTATAGCGGCTTTTGTTGACTTGACAGGATCAATCCTTTCATCAATAAATATATCACGTTTAAGGCCGAACTTGTAGCCGGTTGAGGGAATAAACTGCCAGAGTCCGAGAGCTCTGGCTTTTGAAAGCGCAATCACATTAAATCCACTTTCGATAAGAGGGAGCCATGACAGTTCAACAGGAAGACCGGCTTTTTTAAGTTCCGATACTATAAATGGACGATATCGGCCTGAACGTTTGTAAGATCTGATAAAAAAGTTTTTTTCTCCACCTTTGGTAAAAAGATCTATTTCAGCCTTGATATATTTATTTAACACAATTGGGATGGCGTTATGGTCTCCATTTACAACTATATTGCGGGATGCGTAGATTTCTAGGATGCGTTTTGAAATCATAAAACGCAGGTCTTCTTTCTGCTGCATTAGATTTGGATCGTCGTCAGTATCGACATCCAAAATTAAAGAATATGCCTGATCAAGAGCCTCAAGAGCATTTTCAAGCTCTCCTTTTTGCCAGAAATCCTGGGCTGCCTGACAAAAGTCGAGAGCTTCATCAAGAACAGATTGTACTTTTATCCTTCCTGAATTATTTACTGCATGTTCATCGCTTTTAACCTCTGATTTGCTATGATTGGTTTTGGCAAGATTAATGATGGCAGGTTTATTGGTTGCATTGTCTGCCTTATGGATTGGCTTTGTGTCAGAATTGTTATGCTGATAAACGGAAGTCTTTTGCAACCTTTGGACGCATCCGCATAATAGAAATAGTAGTAAAGCCGATACAAAAATTATGCGTGAATTTATCAATTTAGACCTCATTTAAATTAAGATACGATGTTAGAAAAAATATTTTTTTTGTTGTATTTTTGTTCGATTACACAATAATGTATATCTTTGTCAAGGTTTTAGTTAATTGATTGATTTTCGTAAAGATAAAAATGTTGATTAAAATTTAGCCTTTATTTTTAGGCGAGTTGTAATCAATTTTTTTGCGTCAGATGAAGCTGGATGCTTAATTGAGGCAGATATTTTTAATATTTTTATCTCTGCACAGAAGATCTATAACAATTAGGCTTAAAATCAAAAGAAAAAAGACGATATTCCCATAAAAGAGTTTAATATTTAATCATAACATGACTTAATTATAAATTATGCCTAATAATAGAATTTGATATTTATAAAAGAGACAGTTAATTATATTCTTTTTTTAAAAACATGCTGATTTTTAAAAATTATATTGTAATAATTTGAATTAACTATAGACTTTCAGATATTTAATTTCACAAGGCCAGAAGGAGGAAGGCGTATTAGTTATACGTCGACGACTGATAACGCAGTGAAATTAAATATCTGAAAGTCTGTATACAAGGTTTTAATATGCCAGCGTAGCTCAGCTGGTAGAGCTACTGATTTGTAATCAGTGGGTCGGGGGTTCGAGTCCCTCCGCTGGCTTCACGGTTAATAGCGGAAATTTTTTATTCTATATGAAAATGACAAGGTGGGGTTCCCGAGTGGTTAAAGGGAACAGACTGTAAATCTGTCGGCGAAGCCTTCGGAGGTTCAAATCCTCCCCCCACCACCACCTCAAAGCAAGTCGTATGTAGGAGATTTCGGTTTGATATCGGGATCGATAATGAACTACATGGCTTCCTGCGTAACTCTTACAACGTTCTGCGTTTTTGAGGAAACTTAATTATTATTTCTATGGCTTAATTCTTGTGGAGAATGATAATTGAATATTTAATTTGAGCGGGAGTAGCTCAGTTGGTAGAGCTCTAGCCTTCCAAGCTGGAGGTCGCGAGTTCGAGTCTCGTCTCCCGCTCCAAACCAAAATTAATAAAAATAGTAACAATTTAGCCTTTTGAAAAAGAGTCTGACAGGATAACAGGATAAACAAGATTTGTAAGCATTCACGGAACATTGAAATTAGAAATTAGAAATTTGGCCTTCATACTTTTGTACTGTTTTTCCCAATTTCCAATTTCAAGTTTCAAGCCGTGAACAGCTACAATAATTTAAATCCTGAATATCCTGTCAAAAAATAAAGTTTAAAAAGCGCTAAAATATTGGTGCCCACGTAGCTCAGTCGGTAGAGCGCTTCCTTGGTAAGGAAGAGGTTCACCGGTTCGATTCCGGTCGTGGGCTTCATCATGCAATAATGGATTTATAAAAGGCGGCCAAGCTTGTAAGAATTTGTCATGTGGCGGTCTTATGATGGTTAAAAGACAATAAACTGTTGTAATAAGTTGTTGCAACAAATCAGGGGTAGGAGGACGGTGATATGGCTAAGGAGAAGTTTGAGCGGACCAAGCCGCATGTCAATGTAGGGACTATTGGTCATATAGATCATGGTAAGACCACTCTTACGGCGGCGATAACG